>CAZVZT010000039.1:0-9386 GCA_964631515.1 uncultured Nitrospinaceae bacterium | reverse complement strand
AAGCCAGTTCAATATTCTCCGGTAGTTGCTCCGACACCTTCTTGTGATCGTATGTGTGGTTGATATGTGTAAGGATCGCGCGTTTGGGTTGAAGGTCCTCGATTGCCTCAAGGGCCTGGCTTAAGGCAAAATGGGTGGGGTGTGGGTCGAACCCGACTGCGTTGATGATCAGAATATCCAGGTGTTTCAGTTTCTCTCTGGAGGCGTCGGGGATTCCGCTACAGTCGGTGATGTAGGCGCAATTGTTAAATTTGTAGCCTAGGATTGTCAGGTTTCCGTGAAGAATGTCGAACGGAGTGACCAACACACCTCCCAGTGAAAATGTTTCACCATTCAACGGGTGTAGGGTTAGCTTCGGCAGGCCGCCTCCCGGCTGTGTGGTTCTGTTGAAAATATAATCAAATTTCGCGCGAATCGTGGCGATCGTATTCCTGTTTCCATAGCAGGGGATGACGGTGCTGTTGAAGTGATTGAAGCTTCTCAACTCGTCAATCCCGTGGACGTGATCGGCGTGGTGATGGGTATAAAGAACGTAGTTAATATAGGAGATACCATGGACCAGACACTGCTGTCTCAGGTCGGTGGATGTGTCGATGAGCAGGTGGTGTCCGTTTTCATGGATCAGGATGGATGAACGAAGACGCTTGTTTTTGGGGTCATCGGACTGGCATACATCGCAATCGCAACACAGTGAAGGGATGCCGGTGGACGTTCCCGACCCGAGAAAAAGAATGTTCATGGTGAATCAAGGTTGTCCGCTATCCAGTTCAATGCCGGATGTCGCAGAGCGTATCGTTTTTTTCGCACGGACGGGTTTCGAATTGTATGGTTGAGTGCGTGATGTTGAACCTGTTTTTGAGAAGTTCCTGTATATCCTTTAAAACCGATTCGAACTGGTTCACCTTGCTGTCGTGAAGCAGTGCGTGAGTACTCAAGGCGTAAATATTCGAACAGATGCTCCAGACATGAAGCTCATGGATATCACGAATCGCGGGAAGCGCCGTGAGTTCTTTTTTGACCTCAGCAATTGATACTCCCTTAGGGACTCCTTCCAACAGAATGTGTAACGCGTCCGCAAGTACGTTCCACGCCCCCCAGAGCAGAAGCAAGGCGATGCCTACCGCTAGAATGGGGTCCACGACGAACCATCCGGTAAGCCAGATGATACCGCCGCCAATCAGGACCCCGACCGACGCGATGGTGTCTCCTAGAATATGAAAGAAAGCGCCCCGAAGATTCAGATCGTGCGTATGCCGAAAAGGGTCTTTGAGGTAGTAAAGGACAATCAGGTTGGTCGTCAGGCCCAGTGCGGCGACGAGAATAACCATCCCGCTGTCTACCGTAGGTGGGCTCTGATACCGTTGAATAGCTTCGTAGAAAATAGCGCAGGCCATGAGGGCAAGAACCAGTCCGTTTACGACTGCGGCCAGGATTTCGATTCGGTGGTATCCGTAAGTTTTTTCCTCGTTGGTAGGCAGACAGGCGATTTTAAGGGCGAACCAGCTCAAAGTCAGAGAAAATACATCGGTGAACATATGGGCCGCATCGCTTAGTAGTGCCAGGCTGTTAGCTAGAATGCCACCGACCACCTCGATGCAAAGGACGAAGAAAGTAAGCCACGCCGCAAATTTCAGGCGATTTCGGGTGACTGAAGAATCTATTGTATTTTTAGAATCCTTATCCACAGGAAAACATCTTCTTTAGTACCGGTAAAAGGAGGTGTCCTATTCCACGGGTTTTGATTATTTATTGTAAGTAACGGCGTTCCATCCTGTCAAGGCGGGCTCCGGTGGGTTTTAAACGCGGTTCATCAACCTCAAGCTCGCGTTTGAACCGGGCCGGGATTTTATGCTACATTAGGACCCTTCAACTGTAAATTTTTCTAAACAGAGGAGAATGAAATGGCAACATTAGTATCTAGACCTGCGCCTGAATTCGAAGCTCAGGCCGTTATGCCCAATGGTTCCTTTAAGCAGATCAAGCTTTCCGATTATAAGGGGAAATATGTGGTCCTCTTTTTCTACCCACTCGATTTCACGTTTGTTTGTCCGACAGAGATCATCGCTTTCAGCGACAAGCAGGGAGAATTTGAAAAACGCAACACCCAGTTGATTGGTGTGTCTATTGACAGCCATTTTTCGCATTTGGCTTGGAGGAATACCGATCGTAAAAAAGGCGGGCTCGGTGATATCGCGTACCCCCTCGTTGCTGATATTTCTAAGCAGGTCAGCAAGGATTACGACGTTCTAGCCGACATGGGTATAGCTTTTCGCGGGTTGTTTTTAATCGATAAGGATGGCATTGTCCAGCACCAGCTTGTGAATAATCTGCCCCTAGGCCGAAACGTTGACGAAGCGCTTCGATTGGTTGATGCGTTGCAGTTTCATGAGAAAAACGGCGAAGTTTGCCCCGCCAACTGGAAAGAGGGCGAGGATGGTATGCAAGCCGACCCCGAAGGCGCACAGGCTTATTTCAGCAAGCACAATTAAACCCGAGAACCCGGTTTCAAAAGCGTAGATGTAAATTTTCAGTCGATTGAACCCACTGGAAGTCTCCCGCGGGCGGGTAGCGCCTGCGGGCTTTTTTTCTTATGATTGTTTTATCCAATGATGATGGTTTCAACGCCGAAGGATTGCGGGCGCTCCGCAGGGAGATGATGAAGGTTGCCGAAGTGGTGATCGTTGCACCGGAGACGGAACAGAGCGCAATGGGGCACGCCATCACCCTGACCCAGCCGCTCAAAGTCCGCGAAGTGGTCGAAAACGGAGAGTTCATCGGTTACGCTGTCAACGGAACCCCAGCTGATTGCGTAAAAATTGCCACTACGGTCCTTCTGGATCAGCCCCCTGAGATGGTAGTCTCGGGTATCAATCTAGGTGGAAACTTGGGTACCTGCGCAATCTATTCGGGAACCGTGTCCGCCGCCACCGAAGCCACGATCATGGAAATTCCTGCCATCGCGGTTTCCCTCAACACGTTCGAAAACCCCGACTTCAGTTTTGCCGCTGAGTTTACTCGTAAGTTGGTTCCCCTTGTACTGGAAAAAGGCCTACCACAAGGAGTGGCGCTGAACGTCAATGTGCCTGCAGTACCTCGACCAGAAATCAAAGGAGTGACCGTGACCCGCCAAGGGAAATCCCGAGTCGTGGAAACGTTCGACAAGCGGGTCGACCCAAGGAACAATACCTACTATTGGATGGCGGGAGAAATGCGTTTCGATGAAGCTGATGAGGATACGGATTGCCGCAGGGTCTCCAGTAACTACGTTTCCGTCACCCCTATTCACTTTGACCTCACCAGCCATGGAACACTCGCTGAACTAAAAGGTTGGGATATCTCTCTTTAGGATGCTTCGAGTTTCGATTTGGTTTAGGATAAGCTCCCTGGTTGATTTCTGACTGGGTAGAAGGAACTCGTCAAAATGGTAACAAGTGGGAATAGTTGATTCCCTTCCAAGGGTAGCGGATACAAAAAACGGCCGATGAGATAGATTCTCATCGGCCGTTTTATTTTTGACTAAAAAGGGGAGTAACAGTGTCCAGTGTTACACTTTGGCCGTATTAGCGTTCTCCTGCAACGCGTCTTTGCGGCTGAGTTTCACCTTTCCCCGTTGATCCACGTCGATCACCTTCACTTTGACCTCATCTCCTTCTTGGATTTCGTCGGAGACGCTCTTGATGCGCCGGTCGCAAATCTGGGAGATGTGTACGAGTCCATCGGTCCCCGGGAAGATTTCGACAAACGCGCCGAACTCGACGATTTTCTTGACCGTGCCAAGATAAATTTTGCCGACCTCCACTTCCTGGATTAGATTTTCGATATGCTCGATGGCTTTGTTTGCGGCCTCCTCGTCTGAAGAAGCGATAGAAACAAGACCGCTGTCCTCGATATCGATGGAGACACCGGTTTTGTCGACGATTTCGCGAATGACTTTTCCGCCGGGACCGATGATATCGCGGATCTTGTCGGTTGGGACGCGCATGGTGATGATTCTGGGCGCGTATTTGGACAGGCTAGGCCGGGGTGCTTCTAGAGCCTTGCTCATTTCTCCGAGAATGTGGAGGCGCCCCTCTTTAGCCTGCCGCAATGCGCGGGCCATCAAGTCCTTGTCCAGCCCAGCAATCTTGATATCCATTTGCAGGGCGGTAATCCCATTCTGCGTGCCTGCAACCTTGAAATCCATATCTCCAAGATGGTCCTCGGAGCCCAGAATGTCAGACAGAATAGCGGCCTGGTCTCCTTCCTTGATGAGTCCCATGGCGATTCCGGCGACCGGATTCTTGATGGGGACCCCGGCGTCCATCAGTGAGAGCGAACCGCCACAGACTGAGGCCATCGAAGAGGATCCGTTGGATTCCAGAATATCCGAGACAATCCGGATCGAATAAGGGAACGAATCTCTGTCGGGCAGGATGGGGACGAGGGACCGCTCGGCTAGCATCCCATGGCCAATTTCTCGGCGGCCTGGGCCTCCTATGAACTTGGTCTCCCCGGTACAAAAAGCAGGGAAGTTGTAGTGTAGATAAAAATGCTTGGTTCCCTTGAGTTCTAGGGTGTCCAAGCGTTGCTCGTCGACTTTTGTTCCCAGCGTGGTACTCACCAAGGCCTGTGTTTCGCCCCGGGTGAAGACTGCTGAGCCGTGAGCTCGTGGAAGATAGCCGGGTTTGATGCTAATAGGCCGGACTTCATCCAGGTTTCGTCCGTCAACGCGCTTTTGTTTTTCGAGAATGAGCTTACGTACGACGTCTTTTTCTAAGTCATGAAACAGGTTGCCGAGGGGTCCTTTGAGAGTGTCATCGCCCTCCGGGTTGACCTCGTCTTCCATATCTTTCTTTGCTTGTTTAATTGCCTCCGATCGCTCCTGTTTGCTAACGATCTGCATTGCCGATTCCAGTTTGGGTCGAATGTTGCTAACCCGCTCCACGAGAGTGTTGTCGATTTCTTCTTTCTCGACCTGAAGTTTTTCCTTACTGATGAGTGATTTGAGCTGAATCTGGAGGTCAATCAATTTCTTGATCCGTTCGTGACCGAACTCCAGGGCGCTCATCATCTCGTCCTCACTAGCTTCGTTGGCCCCAGCTTCGACCATGACGATCCCATCGGCGGTTCCGGCCATGAGGAGCTGAATGTCACTTTGTTCACTTTCCTCGTGAGTCGGATTGAATACGAAGCTCCCGTTGATGCGTCCGATGCGGGCGCCTGCAATAGGGGTTTCGAAAGGGATGTCGGAAATCATCAGCGCGGCAGAAGCGCCGGTGAGGGCGATTACATCGGCGGGGTTGACTTCGTCGTGGGAAACCACGAAACAAACGATTTGCGTTTCGTTGCGGAACCCATCGGGAAACAGAGGCCGTATGGGCCGATCGATCAACCGGCAGGTGAGTGTTTCGAGATCGCTCGGCCGGGCCTCACGTTTAAAGAATCCGCCGGGAATCTTTCCCGCAGCGTAAGTTTTTTCTCTGTAATCTACCGTGAGAGGGAAGAAGTCGATGCCTTCCCTTGGGCTGGAGGCCATGGTTGCGGAAACCAGAACCATGGTGTCTCCTTGCCTCGCAATAACAGCGCCCCCGGCCTGTCGGGCCAAGTCGCCAGCTTCTAAAGATATACTTCTTCCGTCAAGTTCAATTTCTACTCGTTCCATTCAAATTATCTCCAAATTTTTATTAACGCCGGATTCCCAGACGGGTGATGATCTGCTGATACCGGTTGGCGTCTTCTTTTTTTAGATGGTCCAGCAACTTGCGTCGCCGGCTTACGATCTTAAGCAGACCCTGTCTGGAATGATGGTCTTTGTTGTGGGTTCTAAAGTGTTCGGTGAGGTAATTCAATCGGTTGGTCAGAAGGGCGATTTGCACTTCGGACGATCCGGTATCGTTCTCATGTAGCTTGTAATCGGTAATGACCGTTGTTTTTGTTTCCTTGGTAAAAGCCATCTCCTTATCCTCTAAATGGGTTGGTTTTAGGAGGATGATTGGTGAATGTTTTCACAGCGAAACGTTTCCACGAGCAGTCCACTTCGATCGACGCAGTAGAATTCCTCTGTGAAAACATTCCAATCACTCCTCAGCAGTTAAATAACTCAGCATAAAACTCGTTTCGGTTTAAACACAATATCATCAGGGGTCAGGTCGGCCACTGTATCCTGATCGACCACCGGTTCGACGATGGCGACTACTTTTCCGTCGCCATCAAAGACCCGGAAATAATGACCCGGCTCAAATTGTTTAGGAAGGATTTCGATAAATGATTTTGAAAGTGCCGCCCCGTGAGTGACGGGTTTAACGTAATCCTCTTTAACGCGGATCGCCGGAAGAAAGTCGAGCGCCTCTTCCAGGGGGCAAAGCTTGTCAGAAAGACTACCGTCCTTACTCGCGACTTCTAACGCTCTCAGAGTCAGGGCTTGTTCGAGCCCGAACGCTCCGACCCGGGTTCGAACTAACCGGACCATATGAGCACCGCAACCCAGCTTCATACCGATATCATGGCACAGGGTACGGACATAAGTTCCAGCGGAACAATGCACTTCAAATGAAACCCGGTTCCCCTCCTTTTCTATGAACGTGGCTGAATAGACATTTATTTTAACGGGTTTTCTGTCGATAGTAATACCATTTCTAGCCAATTTGTAAAGAGGAATCCCATTTTTCTTTTTTGCCGAATACATAGGAGGAACCTGCTCCTGCTCCCCAGTAAATGATTGAATAACCTGCCTAACTTCCTCTTCAGTGACCGGTGTCGGGTCCCTGGTTTCGATCACCTGCCCGGTTACGTCTTGGGTATCAGTTGCCGTCCCGAGTTCCAGAGTGGCGTGGTACGTTTTTTCGAGGGGTGATAAAAACTGGATGATACGTGTCGACCGGTTAAGGCAGATGGGAAGTACTCCCTCGGCTAAAGGGTCCAGGGTGCCAATGTGCCCCGCCTTTTTAACCTGCAGTATTTTCTTAACCGAACAGACCATGTCGAAGGAGGTGGGGCCGGGGGGTTTGGTCAGGTTGATGATGCTATTCTGAGTGCAAGTCATTGAGAATTTTTGTGATTTTTTCAACCTTTTCGGCCGTGTCGTCCAGTATAAACTCCAGTGCCGGAATAAATTTAAGGTAAAGATTCTTGCCTAGGGAACCCCGGATGAATCCAGCTGCACGGGTCAAGCCGGCCAGAGTATCCTTCTGTTCGCCCTCGCTCCCTAGTACGCTGATGTAAACCTTCGCGTGTTTCAGGTTATCGCTCAGATCGACTCGAGTAACGGTAGCGAACCCGATTCGCGGATCCTTCAACCCCCTTTGAATGAGCGCTGAAATTTCCTCTAGAAGCAGTTCCTGGACTCTTTCGGATCGTTTGAATCGCATGATTTTGAGCACCCATTATTGGGGCCGGGACCATTCCAGTCCCAGGTTTGTGACCGTGACCTGGCAGTCCGTTATCTCGGCCAGGTGCATTTGTTCGATAGCATCAACCACCCGGTTCATTTGTCCCTCGAGGTATTTCGGGTCCGAGTTAACAGCAACGATTCCCAAGTGCAGGGTTTGCCACACATCCTGGTGGCCGATTTCGGACACTGAAATATTAAACTTGTTTTTAAGCCGGTCTTTGATGGTACGAATGACCCGGCGTTTCTCCTTCAGGGAGCGGTTTCCATGCAGGAAAAATTTTATTGAACAACAGCCAACTTGCATGAGAAAAAATTCTAAAGAAATGTCGCTCTCTCTGGAGCATTTTGTCGCGAAGGGGCCACGAGCTATACCACGTCAGCGGGCCACTTCCTCCAGAACGAAGGGTTCTACGACATCGCCTTGTTTAATATCTTGATAGTTTTCGATGGAGAGACCGCACTCATATCCTTGGGCCACTTCCTTGACATCGTCTTTAAACCGTCGGATGGAAAGAATCTTCCCCTGGTAGATCACCACGCTGTCGCGGATGAGCCGTGCATCAAGGTTGCGCTCGACTTTACCTTGGGTCACCTGACACCCAGCCACCGAGCCGACCTTGGGGATTGTGAACACCTCCCGTACTTCGGCGCGGCCCACGACGAGCTCCTTAAACTTGGGAGCCAGCATGCCTTCCAAGGCTTTTTTCATGTCGTCGATGGCATTGTAAATGATGCTGTACATGCGGATATCTACTTTATCCCGTGTAGCCAGTGCATCGGCCTTGTCTGTTGGGCGAACGTTGAATCCGATGATGATTGCGTTAGATGCGGTGGCCAGAAGGACATCGGATTCGGTTATTCCACCAACCCCGTCGTGAATGCATTTGATCCGCACTTCTTCGGTTTCCAGTGCGCTGAACGCCTCCTGAACTGCGGCGATGGACCCCTGTGTGTCGGCCTTGATGACCAAGTTGAGCTCCTTGATCTTTCCTTCTGCAATTTGCGTGTGCAGGTCTTCCATGGTCACGCGAGCGGTTTCTGCTAGTTGAACTTCGCGCTGTTGCTGGAGACGCGCATCGCTGTACTGCCGCGCTTTGCGTTCGTCTGCGACGACGAAAAACTTGTCGCCTGGTTGGGGTACTTCGGGTATGCCCACCACTTCCACCGGTGTTGCAGGAGGTGCCTTTTTGACCTTAACCCCTTTTTCGTTGATAAGCGCCCTCACTTTTCCAAAATGTGGCCCTACCACAAACGGTTGGCCCACCTCTAGCGTTCCTTTCAGCACGATTGCCGTGGCGACCGGACCACGCCCTTTATCTAGCCTCGACTCGATGACTACAGCCTGAGTGCGGAGTTTGGGATTGGCTTTGAGTTCCATGATGTCTGCTTGCAGGAGAATTAATTCCAGCAGATGATCGATCCCCGTTCCCTGTAATGCGGAGACCTCGGTGAAAATAGTTTGCCCGCCCCAGTCTTCGGGGAGTAGCCCCAACTCCGCCAGTTGCTTTTTGACTTCATCGGGTTTGGCATCGGGCTTGTCGATTTTGTTGACGGCGACGATGATGGGTACATTGCCGGCGTTGGCGTGATCGATGGCTTCCTTGGTCTGCGGTTTAATCCCATCGTCGGCGGCGACCACCAGAACTACGATGTCCGTGACTTGGGCTCCACGGGCCCGCATGGCGGTAAATGCTTCGTGGCCCGGTGTGTCCAAAAATGTGATGAACTGGCCATTGATCTTGGTCTGATAGGCTCCGATGTGCTGGGTTATTCCTCCTTCTTCGAGTTTGGTGAGGTTGGTTCTTCGTATCGCGTCTAGAAGTGAGGTTTTTCCGTGGTCGACATGTCCCATGATCGTAATAATCGGGGGCCGGTTGGTATGATCTTCTTCCCGGTCTTCTTCTTCTTCTTCGAAATCGAGCGCTTCCCTTTCTTTGATCAGTTCAACTTCGAATCCGCGCTGGTCGGCGACCTTGGATGCAACCTCAAAGCTCAGGCTTTGGTTGATGGTTGCCAT
>CAZVZT010000038.1:0-9596 GCA_964631515.1 uncultured Nitrospinaceae bacterium | reverse complement strand
CGCTTGCAGGACAAAATCAAGGAACACGCGACCCCGGCTTCTTCGGGTGGTGGATTCCACGATTCCTGGTCGGCGCATCAGTTGGGCCAGAGCTACCTGCTCGGACCTTCCGAGGCGGCAGTTCCGGTATCCCAGGGATCGCATTGTCCGTCAAGCGCTCCAGTCAAGCAGTACAATGTTTCCGCGATCAACGTAGAGATCATGTTGAATCAGTGGGGCGACTATTTCCCAGGTTACATGTACGTCCTCAATGAGGATATCGGCAAGGTTCGTGCGGAGGAAAAAGCGAATGCCAAGTCCAGAGACGATGAGCTGGATCCGGGCATGGTCTCCACCGGACTTCAGGGCGACGCGATTCAGCCGATGACTCTGCGCGCCAACCAGGGCGATTGTCTCCGCGTTCATTTCACCAACAGCGTTGAAGATGAAGATGCTGGGTTCCAGGTGAATGGTTCGGCTATGATCATCAGTTCTTCCGGGCTTCCGGCTTCGGCTGCATCGCCTGGTGGCATTGTTAAATCCGGTGAGTCACAGGATTTCGAGTGGCACATCCCGGTTGACGAGCAGGAAGGAACTCACCTGATTCAGAGCAATGCGGGTCGTGATCCGCAGTCTCTCGGCCTGATCGGTGCTTTCATCGTTGAGCCGATGGGCTCCACGTACCTGAGCCCGTTCGATGGTAAGCCGACGAAGAATGGTTGGGAAGTCATGATTGCCAACGATAACGCTAGGGACTTCCGCGAGTTCGTTCTGTTCTACCACGAAGTGGGTGACGAATCTTTCCGTCCGCTCAACCGGCACGGTGAGATGATTCCCCAGCGCGACCCGCTGACGGATGCCTATCGTCCTTCTGCCCGCGCAATGAACTACCGCTCCGAGCCGTTCGGGATCAACAACCTGGCGGTACAGGACAAAATGTTCCATTACGAAGATGAATCACTGTCTTACAGCTCTTACACCTTTGCCGACGTCCCTACGACCATTCCACGTTCGTACCTGGGCGACCCGGCGAAGTTTCGTCTGATTCACGGCGGCGGTGAGGTGTTCCATTCGCATCATCCGCACGGCGGAACGATCCGCTGGACCCGTTCGCCGAAACGTGAAATTCAGATTAAAAACCTGACCACGGCCGCCTATGACGGTCCGGTCAAGTACCCGGTCATCCGTACCACCACCGACCGGGTAGACGTTGAAGTTATCGGCCCATCCGAAGCACTGGACCTGGAAACCGAGTGTGGTTCCGGTCTGTGTCAGCGTCTTGCGGGTGACTTCCTGTTTCACTGCCACGTGGCGCATCACTACGTCGCCGGCATGTGGGGCTACTGGCGGGTGTACAACACCCTGCAGAATGGAAACTATCCGCTCGGCAGCACCGACGTCATGCGTCCGCTGGTTGAGCTTCCCGACCGTAAAGGTCGCATCCCTTCGGGGCAGAGTTCAGACCAGTTGGTCGGCAAGACGATGGACTGGTTCGGTACCAAGTTCAAGATAGTTGGCAGCGGGGCTAGTGACTGGACTAAAGAGACCCGTGTTGTCAACGTCAAGGACTGGGTTAAGTACATGCTGCCGCCACAGGGCAAACCGGGTCACTCGGATGACGAAGTGACGCAGGTTAAGTCCAATGACGGTTCTGTATGGGACTACGACTGGAATGGCAATCAGGCACTGTCTGAGCCGGAGCCGACCTACAAGGTCGTGAAATATATCTCTCCGCGCCCTGGCAAACGTCATCCGCTCCAGTTTGATGAGAAGGGTAAACTGGCTTGGCCGCACATGACGCCGCACTTCGGTAAGCGTGTTCCTTTCGCACGTAACCACGGTGGCGCTCCCTGGCTTGAGCCGTTCCACAGCCAGACGGACAACACCGTGCTCACAGCAACCGAGTCCGGTAGTGGCCGTTCCGGTCCGAATCAGGAGAACACCTCACCGGCTAAACCGGGTGAGCAGGGCCGTTGGAGCCTGTGTCCTGAAGGTGCCGGACGTAAGCAGTACAACCTTGTTTTTATCAACACGCCGATCGAACTTTCCGCGGCGGTTGGAAATACGCCTCCGATCATCGACAACTACGGTCTTATCTACGTGCTCGATGAAGAGATGGCGGATGTGAAGGCTGATCCGAAAAAAGCCATGCCTCTGGTTATCCGCGCTAACGTGTATGACTGCGTGGATCTGCTGTTGACCAGTGAGTGGAATGACGACGACTTCACTAACTTCCAGATGTCCAAGCTCAACATCCATCCGCACTTTTTCCAGTTCGATAACCAGGCGTCGGATGGTGTTATCTCGGGCTTCTCGTATGACCAGTCCATGCGGTCGTACAGGCAGTTCACGAAGAAGATGAAAGACGGGCATCACGTTGGCATGCCTATGCCGATGAATGCCAAGCTTCTCTCATCGACTAATGCTGGCGATTCGAGCATTAAGATTCAGATGGCCGATGGCGCCACACCGTTTCATGCTGGTGCGGACATCATGGTCGGTATCGAAGTGCCCAACGCCAGGGATGCACGCTGGATCAAGTCGATTACTCCTGATCCAAACAAGGGGCTTGCCAAGGACGGTAAGTACACCATTACGTTTACCGAAGGCATGACCCATGGTCACGCTGCAGGTCAGATCGTGAGCACCGAGTACGTACGTTACCGCTGGTGGGTTGACGTCGACCTGGGACTCGTGTTCTGGCATGACCACGCGTTCGGCGCAACCACCTGGCCGCACGGCGGCATCGGAACGACGGTCGTCGAGCCTTGGGGATCGACCTATCATGATCCCAAGACCGGCAAACCGATCCGTACCGGTACTGTGGCTGACATTCATGGAACCGAGCCTTTCGCTTACGGGCGGAACGGTAGTTTCCGTGAAATCGTAGTACAAACGCATGACACCGTTCCGCATACGGCCCAGCTCGTGACCAAGGGGAATCCTCCGGGACTCTCCCGCGAGAACGCTATTGCGGCGGGTCAGTCCATCTCCTTCCAGATGCCTACGGACATGCTGGAGGTGGCCTTCCCGCACCTGAACGGTGGTACACATACCACGGGCGGTGGATTCAACTTCCGGGCGGCATCTCTATCAGCTCGCCTGAAAGCCAACTCTGATCCGTCTATGATGTTCAGCAGCAGGGCCCACCGGGATCCGGATACGTTCATGATTCGCGCGTATCTCGGGGACAACGTGGTGTTCCGCTTGTTGCACGGTATGATGAACGAGACCCATATGTTCTCGGTTTCGGGACATGGGTACCGTCCTGAGCGTTATGATCCGCAGTCACGGGTGACCAACACGCTGCATGTCGGTATCGCCGAGCGTTACGACCTAGCGGTCACGGCGGGCGGATACCAGCAGATGGCGGGTGATTACCTGTTCTTCGATGGACGCTCCTCGCATCTGTCGGAGGGTAGCTGGAGTATCTTCCGTGTCCTCGACAAGCAGCAGGGAGACCTTCAACTTCTTCCTGGTAACGATGACCCGAGCAAGTGGACGCGTGGCGTAGTTTGCCCGAGTGGAGCCCCGACGAAGAATTTCAGCGTCGTTGCTCTTAACAAAGCGTTGGATTACAACTCGAAGGCTGAAGACCAGATCGAAGTTGACTTCGAGCGTAAGCTGATTCTGGCCAACGCCGAGGGTAAGATCTTCGCTCTCGAGGGTGAAGCTGCCAAGGCTGCTACAGCAGGGGCGCCGCACCCGTTGACGCTTCGCGCCAACATCGGAGACTGCATCAAGATCAAGCTGACCAACCGCTTGAAGAGTGGTAAAGTCTCCATCCATGCCAACAACCTCGCGTTTGATCCGCTGGATTCCCAGGGAATCAACGTGGGTAACAACCCTGGTGACCAAACGGTTGCTCAGGGTGGTTCCAGGACCTACACCTACTATGCGCACCCGGACTATGGTCGCACGGGTACAGTGATCTGGGACTTTGGTAACCTTACGGGCAACGTCCGCGACGGACTGTTCGGTGGTATCATCATCGGCCCGAAAGGCTCTGTTTACCGCGATCCAGCGACCGGGAAAGACATCTCCCTGGGCAACTCCTGGCAAGCGGACGTGATCGTCGACAGGTCCATTCCGGAAAACCGGAAACTGGCCAACTACCGCGACTACGCGCTGTACTTCCAGGATGAGGACAACATCCTCGGCACGTCGTTCATGCCTTACCTGCAGAACGTAGCGGGTCTGACGGGCGTGAACTACCGGCTGGAGCCGTGGTCCTACCGCGAAGACGAAGGTTGTGAAATGGGTAACATCTTCACGCCTTGTGTTGCTGCGGCTGGTGATCCTGCGACTCCGACGCTGAAGGCGCATGCCGGTGATCGTGTGATGATCAACGTGTTCGGTGCTCATAACGAGCAGAACCAGATGTTCCTCGTAGACGGCCACCAGTGGCGTCGCCATCTCAACCAGGTCGGCTCTGATATGATCGACGTTGAGGAGTTCGGCGGCGGCGAGTGGATCCAGGCTGAAATGTCAGCCGGTGGTACGTACAGTAACCCTGGAACCTACCTGTGGATGAACGGACGTACTCCGTACAGGCAGGCAGGTCAGTGGGGTTATTTCAAGGTTCTGCCTGCGGGCGACCGTTCCATCCTGCCTCTTGGCGGCGCCTCTGCAAAGGGCGTGAAATCCGCTTCAAAGGTAGGGGATGACGTGCTGTCTATGAACGACTAAGTTTCGTTGACAGCATGGCTAAGTTGTACCCTGACAAGGGGGCCTTCGGGCCCCCTTGTTTTTTTTTTTTTCAATGAGTTAGAAAGTATTCTTCAAGCTGGTTTCTCTCCTTTAAAGTTCCACGATTCTTTGATACCCTCCTACATTCGAGTGCTTTTTAACCGATAACCTCTGCCGGGAGAGGGCGGTCCCATGTCCGTTGCTCTAAAAACACTGATTCTGATGGCCTGGTTGATCGGGATGCCTGCTTCCTGGGCATGGGCCGATGAAGTTCCTCCACCTCCCCCCAGCACGAAATCTGCTCTGAAATTTGCTGCCGAAAGTGAGCGCCTTTTTCAGCATTACTGCGCCCACTGCCACGGGACCCACGGTGAAGGTGACGGCTACAATTCTGAATTTCTTGAGAAAGACCCCGCCGACCTGACGGATATCGAGTTTGTCAGTAAGAAAACCAATGACCAGATTTTTCGGACGATCCATCAGGGCGGGGCCGGGATCCGGAAATCCCACCTGATGCCGGTTTTCGGCAACACGCTGTCTGAAGAAGAGATCTGGGGGCTGGTGGCCCATATAAGAAAGCTCGCAGGGGATGATTCCCACCCGCTCACCCTTCCTTTAGGAGTGATGAAAAAGGCGCGCCCGGAACCGATCTCGTTGACGCGCGGGCACGTCAAAGCTTTTTTGCAGTGGTTCCTAAAAGAGAAGTCAAAAGATGAACTGGTCAGTTGGGGGCGTCGGTTATTTGAAGAGAAAAAGAGTTGTTTCGCCTGCCACCGGGTGGGTGATGAGGGTGGGAAAGTCGGCCCGGATTTAACCCGTGCGGGTTTTGATTATAAGCCCGAGTGGTTGTTCGCCTGGGTCCAGGGCCCCCAAAATATGAAGAAAAAAACCAAAATGCCCAACCTGGGACTCCGCACCGATGAGGCTATTGCTATCACAGCTTTTTTATCAACCCTTAAGGGTGAAGTATCTGAAATCCCGGAGGAATGGGGTCCCTATATGGAAACAGCAGGAGATCCCAAACGAGGGGAAGCCTTGTTTTATGACCCTGATGGAAAAGCTAATTGTGTCAAATGCCACTGGATCCTGGGTAAAGGGGGGAAGGTCGGGGCCAATCTAAGCATGGTCGGGAGTAGCCGAACCTTACCTTTTCTTTTGGAGTCCATCCTGGATCCAACGGCAGTGATTACCGTGGGGTTTTCTTCGATGATGGTTTTGACGAAGGAAAGAAAATTCATTACGGGGATCAAAAAAGGCGAGGATGACTCCTCTCTGACGATTTTTACCAAAGAAGGCAAACTCATTACCATTCCCAAAGAAAGAATCAAAAAATTTAAGGTTCAGAAACTTTCCATGATGCCCGGTAATTATAAAGACATTCTAACGGTACGTGAAATTCAAGACCTCCTGGCTTACCTGAACACCCTGCAACCACCGATACTGAAAAACCTGGGCTCTCCTGAGTTGGACTCCGAAGAGGAAGAAGAGCGCGCCATAGATATACAACTACTGAGGAAGTAGGATGGCGGCCCGGCGGCATCAAAGGAATCCACTCGTGGCGAGAGGGGCGCAGGACCCTCCCGAAGTGACAACAAGGAATAACTCAGAGCGGCTATTTGGCGCGTCGCGCGAAGTCGAACTTTCCATCGGAACCCCCGCAAGTCAACTCCTGACGTTCAGCGAAAATCGATTTATTCCACCTCCCGCTTCTGCAGCTTCTCATTTGTAGTTTAAAAAAACCTACGCTCTACCTGGAACCTATCTTTACGTAACAAAAAACTCGATAGGATCCTGTGTTCAATCAGTAATTCTTATTTGTATATTATCCATGTAGTCCACTCCGTCACAATCCGTCTTGCAAAAGAGCTTCAAGGTCTCTTCCCCAAATTCACCCGCGGTCCAGGAGATAGAGCTCGCTTTATTCAAGGCAGTAATTGGCGCAAACTTGTTGAGAAGGGATTCTCTTGCTGCCACGGGACGGCCGTCCTTCTTGCTCAACATTTTCATGTTTATGACGTGCTTTTCCTCCACTTCTGGATCCATGTCGCCGGAAAATTTAATTGTAATTTCTACGGGTGTGCCCCTGGTAACCTCGTAAACTTTTCCATTGAGCTGGTTTCCTTCTTCGTCAAAAAAACCGTCTTCATCGTTTCCGAAAATGACCAGCTTGAATGGATCTTGAGCTGAGGCGCCGTGCCTCAAAAGCACTTCAGCCACGACCCGGTGACCCTTAATTATTGCAACTTTCAACGGAGTCTTTCCCCGTTTTGTCCACGAGTTCACATCCGCGCCATTGGAAATCAGCAGCTCAACGATGGTCAGGTGCCCTCTCTTGGCTGCCCAGTACAATGGGGTGAGGTTATTTCTTATTGTCTTCGCGTTTACGTCGCTCCCCTTGGCCACAAGCAGTTTAGCGATCACCTGATTTCCCTCAAGAGCAGCAAGGTGTAACGCGGAAATCCCGTCGTCGTTTCTTGCGTCAACCCGTATTCCCTTGTCGACAAGAAGTTTTACAATTTTTTCTCCTCCGAAAACGGCCATATGCAGCAGGGTGGTCCCAAAGTTATCTGTTGCGTTGATGTCGGCCCCGTTATCTATGAGAAATTCCGCCACTTTGTACTGGCCCTTGACGACCGCCCAATGCAGCGCCGTCAAGCCCTCCTTATCCCTGAAGTTAACGTACTCTCCCCCGGCGATGTGATTCCTGACCGCATCAATATCACCCTCTGCGGCGGCGTCATGGAGCGGAGCTGCCGCAACCGTGTTGATGTTTGGTGTTAGCGCAAAGGAAAAAATACCGCATAAAAGAAAAACCAGCTTCAACGTTTTCATGGCCCTTTCTCCCTAAAAAGATTACAAACTCGAACCACCCCTGTGCACCAATCTCTTTCTTTATAAAAATTAATAGATCCTGCTTCTCAAGCACTACGTCTGGCCCTAGCCCGAGCCTAGCATTCTGCGTTTTTCAGGAGCATCCGCTCAAATCTTAAAATTGGGTAGGATAAATCTGACCCACAATCCAGTGGACCCAGCCCTCCTGTGGAAGGAAACTTGCTGTCGGACGTTATAAGGTCTTAACTTTTAACAGGTTGTGGACAGTACAGCGGGGCTTACCGGCTGTCGGTATTCCGTGGGTGAATGAGGTCGAAGGTTCGCTTATCGTCAAAGCAAATCTGGATTCTTGGTGAGGGGGATGAACTTTTACAAAATCTGGAAACTGCGGGTGCTTCTTTTTAGGAGATTCTTAGAGTCAAATGGGATGACAATTTATCTCGCGGCTTGAAAAAAAACGAGTCGGTTTCAAAAGGGGGGTGTTGAAAAAAGTTAAGGTCTTGACGAGTCGATGTTAAGCTCTGGCACCTCCCCAGTTTCAACTAAGTTCAGTTCTGTGATACATTTTAGTTAATTCAAACCATTCCAGGTACTGCTGTGAACGCTACTCGGGCGCATGCATGTATAAGGTGGATACAAAGGGATAACCACTGCGGTTGTCCCTTTTTTATTGGAGCGAGGGCGACTCCTTAACGCAGAAGAAAAAGAAAACTAAATTCTTGGGGGTTCATGATGGCACGAAGCAATATTTTAAATCTCAGCGAATTCATGCAAGGGTTAATAAAAAGAAACCCGGGAGAAAAAGAATTTCATCAAGCGGTTGAAGAAGTTGCCGCTAGTGTCATTCCTTTCATCAATGAGCGCCCCCAATATATCGAAAATCAAATTCTTGAACGGATGACCGAGCCGAACCGAACGATCATTTTCCGGGTGTGCTGGGAAGATGATGATGGGAATATCCGTATTAACCGGGGTTACCGCGTGCAATTCAATAACGCCATCGGACCTTATAAAGGGGGGCTTCGTTTTCATCCCTCTGTCAACTTAAGCATTCTCAAGTTTCTGGGTTTCGAACAAACATTCAAAAACAGCCTTACCACTCTTCCCATGGGTTCCGGAAAAGGTGGGTCGGATTTTAACCCGAAGGGAAAGTCGGAGCGGGAAATCATGCGTTTTTGTCAAGCATTTATGACAGAACTATCAAAGTATATCGGTGAACACTTGGATATTCCTGCAGGAGATATTGGGGTCGGTGTAAGGGAAATTAGTTTCATGTTTGGCCAATATAAGCGTCTGCAAAATGAATTCACAGGAACTTTGACCGGGAAGGCCCTTGAATTCGGTGGAAGCCTCATACGAAAAGAAGCCACGGGTTATGGTTGCGCCTATTTTACGGAAGAAATGCTGGGACACCAGGGGGACTCCGTCGAGGGAAAAACCTGTCTTGTCTCAGGATCCGGGAATGTCGCCCAATTTGCCGCCCAGAAATTAATGTACCTAGGAGGAAAAGTCATCACACTTTCTGATTCTTCCGGATTCATTCACGATCCGGATGGACTGAATAACGAAAAACTGGAATATATTATCGATTTAAAAACCAACCGTCGGGGAAGAATTTCTGAGTTCGCCGAAAAATTCAAATGCAAGTTTTATAAAGATAAAAAACCCTGGTCCGTGAAAGGAGACTTGGCATTTCCTTGTGCCACCCAAAATGAAATTGAATTATCGGATGCCAAACAACTCATAAAAAATGGTTGCAAGGCCCTCTCGGAAGGCGCCAACATGCCCACCACTCATGATGCGATTGATGCCTTAAATAAAGCCAAAATTATATTCGCTCCGGGAAAAGCCGCCAACGCGGGAGGCGTCTCGGTGTCCGGACTTGAGATGACCCAAAACAGCATTCGCCTCGCGTGGCAAAGAGAAGAATTAGAACAAAGGTTGAAAAAAATCATGCATGACATCCACCAGCAATGCATCAATTATGGAACGGAAAAAGATCATGTAGATTATGTCAAGGGAGCAAACCTTGCCGGGTTTGTAAAGGTCGCCAAAGCAATGCTTGCTTATGGCGTAGTCTGAAAATTTTATAAGAC
>CAZVZT010000037.1:4857-9763 GCA_964631515.1 uncultured Nitrospinaceae bacterium | reverse complement strand
CGTCAGAAACTGGAAGAGCAGTCTTCCACGATCGGTAGTATCAAGGTGCATATCGCTTCATTAAAAGGCAAACAGGAAAACACGCTGACTGAAATCAACCGGCTCGACCTGCAACAGAAAAATCATCACCACCAGATCGAAAAACGAGAAAACGATAAGATCGCAAGCCAAGGGAAAATCGATGAAACCCGGGCGGCCATCGATTCCATCGAAAAAGAAATTCTTGAAAGCGCCCGCAACAAGGACAGGTTAGAGGGAGAAGCAGTCCGCAACGAGGAGGAGCTCACGGAAAAGGAAGAGTCCGTCAAGCAAATGGAAAAGGAGACGAAAGACCTCGCCCGTAAAATTCAAGAGCTCACCGAAACGATTTCAAAAATTGAACTTAAGCAGTCGGAAATCAAGATCCAGATGGCTCACATCGAGGAGCGTACCTTCGAAGATTTCAACGTGACGCTTCCCGAACTGCTGAATCATCCTCCTGAGGAGTTCGATACCCAGGAAGTTGACGAGTCCGTACGCACTTTGAAGGAGAAGGTCGGCCGCATGGGCGAGGTGAATCTGGCTGCCTTGTCAGATTTCCAGAAAACCAACGAGCGCTATACGTTTTTGAAAACCCAACAGGAAGATTTGGCGGAATCAATCCGTCTCCTCCACGAAACGATAGAACGAATCAATCGCACCACAAAGCAAAGGTTCCTGGACACTTTCGAGCAGGTCAATGAAAATTTTAAGGAAGTATTCGCCCGCCTGTTCCGTGGAGGCAAAGCCGAACTCTCGCTCATTGACGAATCCAATCCGCTCGAGTCAGGAATCGAGATCAGCGCCAACCCCATGGGCAAACGCATGCAGAATCTCACCCTACTTTCCGGTGGTGAGAAAGCCATGACCGCAATTGCCCTCATGTTTTCCGTCTTCAAAGTACGACCCAGTCCGTTCTGCCTGCTCGACGAGGTCGATGCCCCCCTTGATGAGGCCAACGTGGTCCGCTTTCAGGAAATGCTCAAGGAGATGGGGGGCAACACCCAGTTCATCCTCATCACGCATAATCAGAAGACCATGTCCTTTGCCGATGTGCTTTACGGCATCACCATGGAAGAACGCGGGGTATCCAAGGCTGTATCGGTAAACCTGAATTAATTCCTCTTCCCTCCCTTCAGAAAAATCTAACCACCAAAAATAAAGTTTCTGTGTAGGGCGAGTATTTTTCAGGCGGGGCTATTGCTATACCGTCAAATGACGGTTTATAATTTCTTCTCCCAAGTTTTCCATACTCCCCGCCGCAACGTTTCGCCCTTTATCAAGAATACAAAAATGTTTGGCCACGCGTCGGGCAAAGGGAAGCTTTTGCTCAACGAGTAAAATGGTGAGCCCCTCCTCCTTATTCAGGCGAATAATGATATCTCCAATTTCATGCACAATGTTTGGCTGAATACCCTCTGTGGGCTCATCCAGAATCAATAGTTTGGGATTGAGAGCCAAGGCCCTTCCTATGGCCAACTGCTGCTGCTGACCTCCAGACAGGTCTCCTCCCCGGCGATTCAGCATTTGTTTTAATACTGGAAATATTTCAAAAACTAATCCAGGGATTTCGTTTAGTCCATCGCTTCGCGCGAGAAGACCTACGCGGAGGTTTTCTTCCACGCTCAGTTGAGTGAAAATCTCCCGGCCTTGCGGCACATAACCAATACCTTGTTGCGCTCTCAATTCTGCCGGCTTGCTTGATAGCTCATTAACCTCAAAAAATATAGAACCCGAAGCAACGGGTAAAAGTCCCATAACAGCTTTGAGCAGGGTTGTTTTACCAACCCCATTTCTGCCCATCAGACAGGTACAGGAACCCGACGGCACTTCTAAATCAACATCCCAAAGAGTATGGCTCTCTCCATAAAACTGGTTCAATCCATCAACTTTTAACACCGTCAACTCCCTAAATAAACTTCAATAACTTTAGGATCATTTTGCACATCTTCCATTTTTCCATCTGCCAGCACACGTCCCTCATGCAAAACAGTAACTCTATTTGCTATGGAACGGATGAAGTCCATCTCATGCTCGACTACAACCACTGAATGCTTTCCTGCAAGAGACTTTAAAAGCTCCACCGTAGCCTCGGTTTCCTGGTGTGTCATCCCCGCAACGGGCTCATCAATCAATAAAAGCCGTGGATTCTGAACCAGCAGCATCCCTATCTCCAACCACTGCTTCTGGCCATGGGACAGTAAACCAGCCCGGAGGTTCACCTGCTTAACCAGTCCAATGGTTTTCAGTACCTCGTCAATTTTTTCTCTTTGCTCACCTGTTAAGGATTTGGTTAGCGACATCCAAACATTCTTATCTGTATGAAAAGCCAATTCGAGATTTTCAAACACCGTATGACTCTGAAATACCGTTGGCTTCTGAAATTTGCGCCCGATTCCCAAATGGGCGATTTCATATTCTGTCATTGCAGTGAGATCATGATCTTGCCCGAAAAACACCGTACCCCGATCTGGCCTCGTTTTTCCGGTAACCACATCCATCATGGTGGTTTTCCCAGCACCATTGGGGCCAATAATGCATCGTAATTCTCCATCATCAATATAAACACTTAAATCGTCCAGAGCTTTAAAGCCATCAAAGCTGACTGTTACGCCTTCAACATAGAGGATACAACCGTGCATTGTATTCACAGATTCTTCTGTGACATGCGTATCTTCGCTGCTCATCGTGAAATCTCCTTGGTTTTTTCAGCCGGAGAAAAGCGGGTAAAAATACCAATAAGACCTTTCGGAAAATATAAAGTCACCACAATAAATAAACTTCCTAAAAAGTAGAGCCAATAGTCCGGTGCGGCAACCGTAAACCAACTTTTTGCGCCGTTGACCAATCCGGCCCCTAAAAAAGCGCCTCCCAAACTTGCTCGCCCTCCAACCGCCACCCAAATAGCCATTTCAATTGAATTGGAAGGTTGCATTTCGCTTGGGTTGATAATACCGACCTGGGGAACATAAAGAGCTCCAGCAATGCCGCATAGGCAGGCTGACAGTGTCCAAACAAAAAGTTTGTAATGCAAGGTGTTGTATCCAGAAAACATGACCCGGCTTTCGGCATCCCGGATTGCGGTAAGCACGCGCCCAAGCTTGGACTTAACTACATACCGGCATAACACATAGCTCAAAAACAGCAAGGTTGCTGTAGTTATATACAAACCCATCTTGGTGGATGGTTCATGCAAGGAGTATCCTAAAATACGTTTAAAATCTGTAAGTCCATTGTTACCCCCAAAGCCCGTATTATTGCGAAAGAATAAAAGCATGAGCGCAAAGGTCATCGCTTGTGTAATGATGGCAAAATAAACTCCTTTGATACGAGAGCGAAAAGCAAAAAAGCCAAAAACAAATGCGAACAGACCGGGTAAAACTAAGATCACAAGAAGGGTAAACGAAAAATTATCAAAGCCGTACCAGTACCAGGGAAGCTCCTTCCAGTCCAGAAAGACCATGAAGTCAGGAAGGTCACTTTTATAAACTCCTTCCTTCCCAATGCTTCGCATCAAATACATACCCATGGCATATCCACCAATAGAAAAGAACACCCCATGCCCCAAACTTAAAATACCGGTGTACCCCCAAATCAAATCTACCGCCAAGGCCACCATCGCATAGCATAAATATTTTCCAAACAGAGAGACGATGTAATCCGGAACGTGAAAAAACGACTCTTGGGGCAAAAATATATTCAAAGATGGAATGACGATGATGGCAATACCCAGTAGGCTGAGAGTTGCAATCCATCCACGCAGAGAGTGTAATTGGCTTATTTGCTTGAGCATTTTCTAATTGTCCGCCACGCGCCCCTTTAAGGCGAATAAACCTTGCGGGCGTTTTTGTATTACAATGATAATAAGGACAAGGACGATGATTTTACCTAACACCGCGCCGGCAACTGGCTCCAGGAACTTGCTAGTAACCCCTATTCCAAGAGCGCCTGCCACTGTGCCCGCTATTTTCCCAACACCGCCTAATACGACAACCATGAAAGAGTCAACGATATACATTTGCCCCAATTCCGGGCCCACATTACCAACCTGAGATAAGGCAAGTCCCCCGAGGCCCGCCACGCCAGAGCCCAACCCAAAAGTCCACATATCAACTTTACGAGTTGCAATTCCCATACAAGACGCCATCCCTCTATTTTGTGTCACCGAACGAACCTGAAGTCCTAGGGAGGTTTTTTGCAGTAGTGTCCAAACGGAAATCACCACAAAAATCACGAAAAAAATAACAGCGATACGACTGTAGGGCAGGACCACCCCATGAAAGGCTTCGACCCCACCGGAAAGATAAGATGGATTGGCCAGCTCCACGTTTTGCGCACCAAAAATCAGCCTTACACTTTGAATTAAGACCAAGCTAATTCCCCAGGTTGCCAGAAGGGTTTCCAGGGGCCGGCCATAAAGATGCCGAATGACGCTTCTTTCCAAAACAATACCAACAATAGCACTCACCAAAAATGCGGTTGGTATAGCGGCGACAAGATAGTAGTCAAATAATCCGGGCAGGTACTCCTTAAAAAGGTTTTGAACAACAAAAGTCGAGTAAGCACCTATCATCAACATTTCGCCGTGAGCCATGTTAATGACACCCATAAGGCCAAATGTGATGGCCAGACCCAAAGCCGCTAGAAGCAAAATGCTTCCAAGGCTCAATCCATAAAATAAATTTGCTATCTGGTTTATGAAGAACTGACGTTGATCAATAGAAGTAATGGCCTTACTAGCGGCGGCTTTAACGGCAGCCGTTTCGCTTTGCAATAACCCCTCCAGATCAGGTCTAAAGCTACTGTCTCCAAAATTTTTTATGGTTTCAATGGCCTGAAGACGTTCTTCGAGGTCGTCTCCTTGCAGTTGGGCCTTTGCCAAAACAAG
>CAZVZT010000037.1:0-4757 GCA_964631515.1 uncultured Nitrospinaceae bacterium | reverse complement strand
AGGCCTAAAAAAAATAAGAGATGCAATCTCTTATTTTCAAACCTATATCCTGAAGCAATGGGGGCACCGGGCAGCGGGCGCTTCATGTGTTTTTATTGAAGTTCAGGTTTCTGAAAGCGGGGCTCAGTATAAACGAAACTGCCTGTATCATGAAATTTTAAAAACTAAAGAGATTTTTTTTAGATTGGGAGTCAGTTTTTAAAACTTGTTGGTTTACTAATATTATTTTTTTTCTCTCACCCATCTGATGATTTATTTCTTTTCTTCGCCTTGCAATTTATCGCAGCTAGGTGATGAAACCCAAGTACGGAAATCTTTTTTTCTTCCAGTCAATCTTTTTGAAACGTGTACAAATAGAAAACTCCCCACCCCAAAGTTGTGTGCGGCAAAGCTGCCGTCACAACTCCGAAGCAGGGAGCTCAGGAGATCTAACCGATAGTTAGAACTTTGACTTAGTACAATTTCCACAAACCCAGGGGTAAGTCCAATCCGCAACTTTCTCGGCACTTTCGGGAATGTGGGGGCTCCAAGCATCGGCTCGTATAGGCCCATCTGTCTGCCATACCACCTCAAACTGTCCGTCCGCCTGCACTTCCCCGATAACCACCGGTTTATGCAAGTGATGGTTCTTGGCATCCATTGTAATCGTGAATCCTGAAGGTGACTTGACCGTCTGACCGCCAACGGCCTGGCGTACCGCATCGACGTCGGTCGTACCAGCCTGCTCTACGGCTTGGGCCCACATTTTAATTCCAATGTAGTGGGCTTCCATGGGGTCATTGGTTACCCGCTTGTCACCACCCGGCAGATTATGTTTCTTAACGTAAGCCTTCCATTTCTTAACAAAACTCTTGTTCTCAGGTGTATCCATGGACATGAAGTAGTTCCATGCCGCTAAATGACCGACCAGCGGTTTTGTATCGATACCTCGAAGCTCTTCTTCCCCGACCGAAAAAGCAATTACCGGGATGTCTTCAGCCTTAAGGCCCTGGTTGCCAAGTTCCTTGTAGAAAGGGACGTTTGAATCGCCATTGATTGTGGAGATGACCGCAGTCGGTTTACCAACCGCAAACTTCTTGATATCCGCTACGATTGTTTGATAATCGCTGTGACCAAAAGGCGTGTAGGTTTCCATAATATCCTTCTTGGCTATTCCCTTTGATTTCAGGAAATAGTTAAGGATCTTATTGGTCGTGCGAGGATAAACATAATCGGTTCCCAAGAGAACGAAACGCTTCGCCCCGCCCCCATCTTCGCTCATCAGGTACTCAAGTGCGGGAATCGCCTGTTGATTGGGTGCAGCACCTGTATAAAATACATTGAAAGAAGACTCTTCTCCCTCGTATTGGACAGGGTAGAAAAGCAGGCCGTTCAACTCTTCGAAAACCGGAAGGACCGACTTTCTGGAAACAGAGGTCCAACACCCGAAGGTGACAGCAACTTTGTGTTTTTGGATCAATTCACGTGCTTTTTCTGCAAACAGGGGCCAGTTGGAAGCCGGGTCTACAATAACAGGCTCCAGTTTTTTTCCCAGAACGCCACCGTTCGCATTGATTTCTTCAATCGTCATGAGCGTCACATCTCTCAACGAAGTCTCACTGATGGCCATCGTGCCGGAAAGAGAATGAAGAATTCCCACCTTGATGGTGTCAGCTGCCTGCGCTGACGTGGTGGCCATCAAAAGAACGCAGGCCGCAAGCAGAAGCTTAAAATTCCTGTGTACAGTTTCAAACTTAACCTTCAATCCATCCATGATGCTGAACCTCCTCATTAAAAATTAAATAATATGATTAATTCTTTCAAACCTTTCGCCGCGTGATTTATTAGGGAACAGGTTCTTAAAAAAAACTCTGGGCCTTTTTCAAAAGCGCATGCCATAAAATTTGCTAACCCGTTTGCAACTATTAAAAAGCAATATCTATGCCAACAACCAGAACATCAAAAACCTTTGAAGCTTAAAGGTTTTAAGGTTTCCGTTTGTATTCCCGCTCCCATTTTTCTGCACCAAAATGAAGCATTTTTCAAATATCCGGCCTTATTTTTGGCTGAAGAGGGGGGGGGTGAAATCTGAGGCTGGAGAGCGCCCTTGGGATCGGGAGCTACTCGGGGCCGAGTACTTTGCAGGAGGTAGCGTTTGCACGGATGGAACAAGACCATAAAAAAAGAGGGGCCACGAGGGGCCCCTCTTTTATCAAACTATAAAGTGGTTTCTTTTATAACTGAAACTGCATAGCCAACGCTGCTACGTTTTTGTCGACGTTATTATCATGATCTGCATCTACGTACCAATAAGCAGTAAGCTTAGCGTTGAATCCATCGAGAACATAATTTAAACCGGCTTCTGTTCGGTCTTTGTATCCCCTTGAGCCGGCTGTATTCGAGTTGTCTTGGTCATACCCCTGATACCTCACGTAAGGCTGGAGCTGGCCTTGAAATCCACCGATTGAAGTTTTGCCCGGCATCAGATAGCTGGCCAGGGCCAGGAAAGAGTCACCCTGGAGTATGGTACCATCCGCCTTGCCGTCCGTATCCCAGTCATAATACGCACCCTCTAGGTTTACCACCGCACCGCTACCGAGGGTCCTCTCGATCAGGATATCAGCGCTGAGACCGGTAAAATCACCTTGGTCGGCAGCAGTGCCAACCCCATCCTCTTCACGGTGCCAAACCAAACCTATCGTGGTAAGGTTCTTCGCACCGAAGTAGGTGCTGCCGGTATAAAACCCGGGTTCCGGATCACCGAGGGCAAAATCAATCCGGGCTGTATGCCTAAGATTGTCATCCAGATCAGCGCCACCCTGTAATCCTTCGAAGGCACCGTAGGCCCACTTGATCTTACCCCCACCGACATCGCCATGGATCGACACCCCGTTATCGCGCCCGGCGAAGATACCCAAATTCCCGAAAGACTGTACCATCGGGTAGGTGTAGGCAGCATTCAAATAGAACGGCCCGTCCAAGTTCGCTCGATCACTTGGGGGCAAGTGCCTTCCCGCCCAGATCTCTATAGGAGCAAAATTGAATTTAGCCACTGCGTCCAACAGGGTGATGGTGCCACCACTATGCTCGGTATTGTACTCAACCTGAATATTTTTGTGGACCTGGCTGACGGTATAAATCCTCATATTGTCAGCGTTTATGTCCAATGCATCTTCCCCAACGTCAGGAGCGCTGTTCTCGTTGAGAGCCACGGTTGCTCTAAAACCTGCACCTATTTGGAAATATTTCGTATCGTCAATTTTGATCTTTGCACCGGCAAATGCCAAACTGGGGAGCACCAAGCAGAGCACAAGAGCGGCTACCTGCGCAAAATATTTGTTCCTAAATTTCAAAACCATTTCTTCCTCCTCCTCATTGTCGTTACGAACTAATGGGTTATTTTTCGAACGGGGAAACAGCGAGAGCGGAGGCTAACACAGACCCCCGGTAAAAACTAGATTAATTGCAAACAAGTTTGCAAACTTCGTACCGGACAGCAAGTTATCATCTTAAGCTTTATTTTTCAACCATTTATTTCCGTAAAACCTTAGACCCACCTCTGAATTCCCCGATCAAACGCCTAATTATGTAGCATAAAGTCTAAAAATGTTCATGAATCAAGCATCGACCGGAGGCCTGCCGAAAGGCTGAAATTTTGTTTTATCCATGAGTGGCCCTAAACGATTCTCAAGGTTCAAAATACGGGGCGGGCGTTGAAAACCAACTCAAACGCTTCAGCTAGATCAGAATAACTCTTCAAAAAGCTTTTTTTGTTGGGCTTTATATTCTTCCTCGTTGATGAGGTCCCTATCGTAAAGATGTTTCAAGTGTTCCAGTTTTTTCTCCAACTCCGGGTTGATGTTACCCTCTAAAGAACTCCCTCCCCCTCCATAACTGTCTTGAACTCCACCATGATTGGGTTTCCTCTTACCGGTAACGGGCAAGTTCAATTTAGATACAATCCAGTTTTCGCGAATACGCTTACCCTTTTCAGCGCCTGACTTGAAGTAACGCTGCCCATCTTGGGGCGTCAGTTTCCAGGCGAAGACATTCCACGCACGGATATCATTTCTCTGCAAAAATGTTTCGCCGTGAATTGAGTCGAAACGCCAGTTCAGATGGTTCTTAAAAGAAAAAATATCACCGGATGTCACCCTGTCAGCGCTTTTCAGTTTCATATGAATGATTTTTTCAGGAGTCAGCCCCGCAAACGCTCTCACAAGAACAGGCGCTAATTTTTGGACTTCAGGTGGAGAAAAGACAGGCTCTTCTTTATCTCCTAAAAATGTTCCCTTGTACCTTAAAGAAACCAGGTGATGAATAATTTCTTCACGTGAAATTTTTATAGGGTGATTTAATTTTAATTTTTCAGTGTTAAAGTCCCCAGAAAGTTTAGATCGGTAGCTTAAGCTGACCCCTATCTTCTTTTTTTTTAAATCTGCACTTTCCGCAGTCCCAAAAGCGAGAAGTACGAAGATAAGCATAAATACATTCGCCGGTAGAAATCGACGGATCAGGGCACATTTTCTTTGGGGCACTGGCTTGTCAGTCATGGCAATCCGTGGAAATTTTTTTTAAGAACCCAAAAATTTACCAACTCATCACGCTAATCAAGCTAAATAAATTGGGGGGCTGTCACCGGCGTCTAAAGAGAAATCGCCGCACAGGCCATAAGCAAGGTCATAGAAGGCCCTGTCCAATGATGAACTCTTCCACCAAATCGGTTCCAATATTATTTTTCAAGTTGGTAAACACGAAAGGTTTTTCACCTCGCATCT
>CAZVZT010000036.1:0-9844 GCA_964631515.1 uncultured Nitrospinaceae bacterium | reverse complement strand
TTCTTTTACCATGTTTTGAAATTCAATAACTACGGTTTTTATCCCTCTTAAAATTGTACCAAAAAAACACAAGCGGAAGAAAAAGATAAAAGCGGCGCCCCGACCGCGACGGGCAGTGGTTTGGACGCGTACATTAAGGACAAATTCACTTGACGTAGAAAAATTCTTGGACGTACAATTGGCCATCGGCATTAATTTATAAGGATTTATTCATGGGCGACCAAACCCATATCATCGAGTTGATCGATCAGATTCTTGAAGAAACTGCCGACCGGCCCAAGCTTCAGGAAAAGATTTTGGATCTCCGAGACGCTCTCTTCCAGGCTCAGCAGGCGTCACAGCAATACTCCTTAAAAATCAGAACCCTTGAGGAAACCATCGGTAAGCTTAAATCCCCCGCCCATCGTATCGGTACGGTGCTGGGGCCGGGCGAGGGGGACTTGTATCGCTTGGTGGTCGGCAGTGCCGAATATCAGGCCGCAGTATCCCCGGAAATTTTGGAAAAAGACCCGCTTCAACCGGGTGATCAGGTTGCCCTCAACGAAGGGTTCGTTGCCATTGCCAAACTGCCCCGGCCCGAGCAGGGACCCATTGCCCGGATCACAACACGTTTGGCCGACGGGCAATGGTTGGTTTCCGGACCGGGTTCTAATAGCGAAACCTTGGCACAGAATCACCCTGAACTGGAATCCGAATCGCTGAAGGAAGGCGACGAAGTAATTCTCGATCCCAACCAGCGCGTCATTCTGGCTCGCTTACCCAAAAGAAAGTCAGGTGTTGCGGCTGAAGACGAACTGGCATGCGTCGACTGGGTCCAGGTGGGTGGACAACAACAGGTCATTGAAGAGGTGCGCAAGGTCATTGAGTATCCCATTCTTCACAAGGAAATTCTTTCAACGATGGAGTACCAGTTGCCAAAGGGATTTTTGTTTTACGGCCCACCCGGTTGTGGCAAGACCCTCATAGGCCGGGCTATTCTTTCCGACATCATCCGGCAGCTCAAGGAAAAGGAATCCAACGAAGGCCTAGAAGGGCGATTTATTCATGTCAAGGGCCCCGAAATTCTCAACATGTGGCTAGGAGAATCGGAGCGCAAGGTTCGCGATATTTTCAAGAAAGCACGGGACTACAAGGAAAAAGGACAGGTTCCTTTTATTTTTATCGACGAGGCCGAATCGATTCTCGGGACACGGCAGGCATGGCGCGTCTCCAACATTACTAACACAATCGTTCCTATGTTTTGCGCCGAGATGGACGGGATCCAGTCGCTTCGCGATACGGTCGTTATCCTGGCCACCAACCGGCCCGATCTCATAGACCCAGCTATCCTGCGGCCCGGTAGAATTGACCGTAAAATCAAAGTAGGACGTCCTAACCGTGATGATTGTAGTGCCATTCTCAAAGTTTATCTCAAACCCAACCTACCCAGAGAGCATGACGATCTCGATGCTATGATCCGGCCGTTTCTGGACGCGCTCTTTAAGAAGAGCGCGCAACAGGAGGTGTTGGTTCTGACGCTACGTACAGGCGGATTTAAGAAGATGTACTGGAAAGATTTCATCTCCGGCGCGACCATTGAGGGAATCGTCAAGCGTGCCAAGGAGAAGGCTATCGAACGGGCCATTGCCGGAAAGGAGTTGAAAATCCTAGCCGAAGATCTGACTGAATGTTTGGAGACTGAGTTCAAGGAAGGGAGCCTGCTTCCCACCGAATCGAATACGGAAGATTGGCTTCAACTGCTGGATGTGGACCCGCGTCAGGTGGTGCGGGTGCGGCGTCCTAGCGAAGCCGATCAGGCCGCTGCTGAAACTCTCAACCGATCGATTATATGAGCGCAATTGTTCCGCTGCTGGGATTGGAAACGGAATACGGCATTATCCGGGACGATGTGGACTATGACGTCGTTGAAGAATCGATGCAACTCGTCCGCCGTTGCGGCTTGAAAAGCGAGTTTGGCAACTGGGCGTATTCCCGAGAACGTACGCATCTTGACATGCGTGGGTTCAACGTGGCGTCCCTCGCGCAGGACGAAGAGGAAGATGCATTTTGTGTCAAGGATAGTAAGCGTCCTTACACTTACTGGGAAATGAAAAGTGATCGGGTGCTGGAAAACGGCGCTCGTTTCTACAATGATCATACGCACCCCGAGTACAGTACGCCGGAATGTGGCAGTGTGTTTCAATTGGTGACACACGATCTTGCGGGAGAGCGCATCGTCACCGAGTGTGCCCGGTTGAGGAACAACGACCTCGCTTCCAGAGGTGTGCAGGTGTTTAAGAATAACACCGATTACAGCGGACACAGTTACGGCACTCACGACAATTATCTCATCCCGCGCCGCCTGCCCTTTGAGTCTTGGGCGGAAGGGCTGGTTCCATTTCTTGTCACCCGGCAGCTTTACGCCGGAGCTGGGAAGGTGGGATCGGAGCAGCGCCGCGGCGACTCGTTCAGAGGGCTCCAACTCGCACAACGGTCGGACTTCATTGAAACGGTACTCAGCATCGAGACGATGACTCAGCGGCCCATCATCAATACTCGTGATGAACCGCACGCGACGCCTGGGAAATATCGTCGACTGCATCTCATTCTGGGCGATGCCAACATGTCGGCTTACGCCACGGCGCTCAAGGTGGGGGCTACGCGACTGGTCCTCACTCTAATTGGTGAGGGAAAACTTTCGCTTTCTGTTGGGTTGGAAGATCCGGTCATCGACATAAAAAAAATTTCCCGCGATCAGACGGGAACCGTGCCTTTGAAACGAAAAAATGGTGGTACGGTCACACCGCTGGAAGTCCAAGAAGCTTATCTGGAAGCGGTGGAGAGAACACTGTCCGGTCAGTGTAAGGAATGGGACTGGATCATCCGTGAGTGGGGGCGTACACTCAGCGAGCTGAGGCACCACCCCGAAAAACTGGCAGACCGTATCGACTGGGCAATCAAGCAGAACCTGTTCACCCGGTTCATGGAATCGGAAAAAGTGAGTTGGGATGACCCTTGGATCAAAAGCCTCGATCTGGAGTATCATAATCTTGATCCGGACCGTGGGTTGTACCGAGGGCTGGAGCAGAATGGTGAGGTGTTCTCCATGTTTTCTGAAGGTGAGGTCGCCTGCGCTATTCAACAGGCGCCGGAAGATACGCGAGCTCTGATTCGCGGGCTCGCCGTGACGCGAAGTGAAGGAACGATCAAAAATATCCACTGGACGGGCATCGAATTTACTGATGGTGAGTTTCTAGACCTTTCGGAAACCATCAGTTCCGCCGACGTCGAACATCTGCTTAACTCTGAAAAGGAGCGATTTAAATGGTTATGAACGACCCCCTAAGAAGGAAAGAAAAAAGAGAGCCCATTCCCGACCGTCGCGATGCTGGTCCTTCGAGTCCAGATACTACCCGCCCGGGACGTGATGATATTCTGAAACGTATGAAACGCGTGGATCCCAAGCAATCGGAACGCTATAAACAGAGAACGGGGCAATGACAACGCACTCTGATCGTGTACGCATTTCCGGTGACTTCTTCGGGCTTCTCGATAGATCGGGTTACCAGTGGCAGAGCCCACTAAAAAGTCTTCCCGAAAATAAGGCCATCAAGATTTCCCAGGGAACCACCGTACTGGCGTTCCACTATAAGGAGGGCGTCATCGTGGCGGGCGACCGTAGGGCTACCGCGGGTAATGCCATCATGTACGAGCGTTGTGACAAGGTGATTCCCATTGATGATTATTCGTTGATGGCAATTGCTGGCGTCCCCGCCACCGCTTTCGAAATGGCACGCATCCTCTCACATAACTTTGAATATTATCGGCGGTCCCAACTCCAGTCTATGAGTACCGAGGGTAAGGTGCGTGCCTTGTCGAAATTGCTCAAGGAAAACGTGGGTATGGCCATGCAGGGCGTGGGCGCGGTGAGCCCGCTCTTTGCTACCTATGATAGCCCGCAGGGAAAACCATTTCTTTATTTCTACGATATGCTCGGGGCAGAGTTTCAGATACTCACTCATGTTGCGACTGGATCCGGGTCACCCATGATTCGAGGTGTGTTGGAACACGAAAACTTATGGGGAGCGTGTCCGTTGGAAGAGCGCAGTGAACAAGAGGCGTCTGCTCTGGCCATCCGGCTATTGCAGACTGCTGCCCAGTTTGACTCGGCAACCGGGCAGGCTCGGCCAGAGGATAAACTCTATCCCGTTGTTGCTCACATCACCAAAAACGGATACCAGTTCGTTTCTGAAGATGTGATGACAGACCTTTATAAAACTTCTATGAAGAAGGGTTGACTGTGTTTGAAGAACCATTCCGTTGGATGGAAGCTATATCGACACGCCACAGTTATGTGCGTGAGAAACTAAAGAAGGCCCGGCCGGTCCTCGGCGTTCCTTATGATGAGGGTGCCGTAATTTTAGGATTTACACCACAGTCAGGAAAGATTTTCGAAATATATGACCGCATTGCGCTTGGTGGGCTTGGCCATCCGGCGGATATCGAGCGCCTGCGCATGACGCTCCTTGATATGGCCCATATCGAAGGGTTCAGCCGATCGGCGCAGGATGTCACAATTGCTCGCCTTCTACAGTTCGGCATCGCTCCAACGCTCAAGCAGAATTTCGAGGAGATCCAACGCGCGCCGTATCTTGTGCAACTGCTTTTGGCCGAATTAGACAATAAAGGTGTGGCCGGATTCTACCGCCTCAGTTACGACGGCTACTGGGAAACTTTCAAGAAGGGGGCTGTGATTGTAGGAGACTGGAAGGTGCAGGCATACATCCAGAAAAAAATTGGGGAAACCGATTTCACTTCACTCAAACTCGACCAGGCGCTTAAAAAAGGCCTGCACCTATGGGAGGAAGGATGCAGGTTGGGCGACTCGGAAAAGTATAAGGAGGATGGTGAAAACGATAAGGAGGAAACGGATGATGCACCGTCCACTCTTAAGGATGTGTTCGAGCAATGGACTCTTGAGGTGGCGGTACTGAACAAAAATACTGGACGCAAACGCCTCTATCGGGCATTGGGTGTAGATGAAATCGATGCCTTAAAAGAGATGGCGCTGAAATAGTCATGAGAAAACGCATCTACGGCCTAGAAACCGAATACGGCCTGCTTATCAAGGACAGCGAGTTTCAGCTTGATCCAGTCGATGCGGCGAATCAAATCAAGAATCATATCTTCACGTCTAAGCTCGGTATTCTCGACTTACATTACCGGGCTAACGATGAACCGCCGGGCAACGGTGGGTTCCTCTTAAATGGCGGACGCGTCTACCTCGATATGGGGCACTTGGAGTACGCTTCACCCGAATGCGCCACGCTGACCGACTTGATCACCTATGACCGAGCGGGCGACTGCATCATTCAGGATGCGGTGAACGATCTGGGCTGGGGTGATTCGATTGCCATTATCAAAAACAATGTTGATCTCGAAACCAGCGCAACCTTCGGCTGTCACGAAAATTATCTGGTGAGCCGTGGGTTTCCCTTCGATGAGCGCGATAACCTGAAACTGCTGTCAGCGTTTCTGGTGACACGACAAATTTTCTGTGGTACGGGTCGTATTGGCGCGTGTAACCCACATCCTTTTCGCGACTGGGAAGGCATTTCTGTTGAAGAGCCCGAGGAAGCGGTGGATTTTCAGATTTCCCAGCGGGCCGACCACATACCCAACGAGTTCTACCGTTGGGTGCAGTACAACCGCGCTATCGTTAATACCCGCGACGAACCGCTGTCCGATCCCAGTAAGTACCGGCGCATTCATCTCTTGGTTGGTGATTCCAACATGAACGAGTTTTCTGCCGCCATGAAAATGGGAACCACTGCACTCATGCTCGAACTCATGGAGCGGGGCCTCGCCCATCGCGACTGGATACTTGCCGAGTCAGTCGAAGCCATGCGGTCAATCTCGCGAGATCCGGAATTTAAATGGGAGATTATGCTGAGAAACGGAACCCGCACCACCGCGCTTGAATTGCAGTGGAAAATCCTCGAGACTGCAAAGAAACATCTCACCGGAATGAGTCATGAAGTTGACTGGATACTGGGCGGATGGGAGTCGGTGCTGATCGACCTGCCAAAAGGTCCGGAAGCGGTAATTGACAGAGTCGACTGGGCAGCGAAGTACTGGATGTTGAGCGAGTTTAAGCGCGAGGAAAAACTCGACTGGAACGATCCATGGCTTAAGAGCCTCGACCTTGAGTACCACAATATCAGCAAGCAGTCTGGGCTCTACTGGGAGCTAGAGAAAAACGGTGACGCCGTAAGAAAGACTAATAACGAGGCTATCAAACACGCCAAGTCCACTCCGCCGCGCAGCACTCGTGCCGATGGGCGCGGCGAGCTTGTTAAAACCCTCATGAGCACACAAGTTGGATACCTCATCGACTGGATTGGGTTCCGGTTGAGCCGGAATGAAGAACCTTTCCTCATGCTTGATCCGTTTATCTCCTACAAGGACGAGATTAGGAACTACCTTAAAGACATGGACCTCGGCGAACCCGTCGAGTCCGGCCTCTCCGTACCGGGCCACGTCCGGAGGAATATCAGTAAGCCTGCATCGTATGAAAAAGCAAAAAGATTTAACCGCAGATAGATATAGCCATCTACCTATCATCAAAAGTTTCAAAATATGGGGGGCGGAGATTAAAGCGGAAAACTCTCTGTTCTCTCGAGGGAAAAGATCGGGGGGTCTGTCTGTACCTGTGACTATATTGGTGTGTGCTTTCTAAGATTACTCCACCCCAATTCGAGATAATCACTACCCTAATAACCGATTTGCTCCGGGCTAGGCCCGGTGATATAGTTGGTGGTAAGACCGTTTCAGGCGTTTTTTTTTGAGAGATTGGTATGAGCGATTGCTTGTTTTGCAAGATTGAGAAAGGGGATATCCCAGCCGAAAAGGTGTATGACGGCGACAGCGTTTTTGCTATCAGTGACATCAACCCACAGGCGCCGGTGCATCTCCTCATCATACCGAAAAAACATTATTCGACTATTCTGGAGTTGGATGAAAAGGATCATGAACTCGTCGGTTCCGTCTTCTCTGCCGCTAACTGCTTGGCGAAGGACCATGGACTCGATCAATCCGGATTCCGCATCGTGGTCAATTGCGGTGCCGAGGCGGGACAATCAGTCTTCCATGTCCACTACCACCTACTGGGTGGACGTGCCATGAACTGGCCTCCTGGTTAACTCCTTTTATGCTGACCGTCGAACAACTTTACAATAAACTGAAGAACATTCGCGTTGGGAATCCGTGCTGCCAGTTCACCGAGGAGAGGTGCAAAACCTTTCTGCCGATGATCGAACGTATCGAGCAACTCAAGCGGGAGAAAAACGCAATCATCCTCGCGCACAACTATGTTCCTCCGCAAATCCTGTATGGAGTTGCAGATCATACGGGGGATTCGTACGGACTCGCAAAAAAAGCACTGGAATCGGATGCGGAAGCTATCGTTTTTACGGCGGTGCGGTTCATGGCCGAGACGGCTAAGATTGTCAATCCAGGAAAAATGGTACTCGACCCGAACCCGGACGGAGGCTGCACACTGGCCGACGGAATCACCGCCGCTGATGTCAAACGTCTGCGTGAGGAGTTTCCCGATCATACCTTTGTCTGCTATATCAACACTACCGCCGAGGTGAAGGCCAATTGCGATGTATGCGTAACCTCCTCCAATGTGTATACGATTATGGAACGGATCGAGACTGACAAAATTTATTTCCTTCCGGACAAGCTAATGGGCGAAAACGTGAAAAATTTCCTGCGCGACAAAGGCGCGGGCAAGCAGGTGGAGGTGTACGACGGTACCTGCTACGTTCATGAAGAGTATCAGCCCGAGAGCGTCGATCAAGTGCGTCGAAATTTTCCCGGCGTGAGAGTTCTGGTCCATCCTGAGTGCAGTCCGGGCGTGGTTGGCAAGGCCGACTACGTTGGTTCCACCAGCGGCATGCTTGATTATGTTCGTGAATCCGACAATGACAGTTTTTTCCTCCTCACCGAATGTGGGTTGACTGGGGTTTTGGAGTCGGAGTTTCCAAAGAAACAGTTTGTTGGCACCTGCACCACCTGCCGTTATATGAAAGCCAACTCTTTAGAGCATATTCTAAGCACACTAGAGAACCCTGCTTCGTCCAATATCATCGAGCTCGATCCCGAAATCCAGAAAAACGCCCTCCGGTGTGTAGATAAAATGTTTTCGTATCTGAAAGATTGAACGAAAAACCATCCTGGAGGGGCTAAGACGAAGGGGATCCCGTGCCCAAAGATATTTACAAGAAATAAGGCAAATTGTTGCCCAAGGAGCCTTGACCCTAGGTAGCTCAGGGAAAAAATACTTAAATCCCCCCTACCCTGACCCTTTCCTATCAGTGGTGAGGAAGATTCTCATTTGTGTTCATCGGTGGTTGCCTTAAGATGCTCACGGTAGAAAACATTTCCCTCGTAAAAGAAAAACACATCCTCAAAAACGTTTCTTTCGAGCTTGCCCGTGGCGAAATCCTTGTCTTACTGGGTCCGTCGGGTGCGGGCAAAACCTCACTGTTGCGGTGTCTCAACCGATTGGATTCATTGGATTCCGGAAACGTGTTTCTTGATGGGACCGATACGCGGGCGCTCCCGGTCACGGAACTGCGACGTCGGATTGGACTCATATTCCAAGCGCCAGCACTCATACCTGGTACGGTAAAGAAAAACGTTTGTGCTGGACCTCGCCTCGCAGGAAGAGATATTTCTGACGAAGCATGTCGATCACTTCTTTCGCAAGTGGGTTTGAAAAGCGAGTATTGCGGACGCAATGTGGAAATCCTGTCGCTTGGGGAGCGCCAGCGTGTGGCCTTGGCCCAAGTGTTGGCGAACGAACCGGATATTTTGCTTCTTGACGAACCAACCTCGGCTCTTGACCCTACCGCTACTCTCGTTGTCGAAGCACTCATCCAGTCGCTACACAACAAGCTGAACATGGCGATGGTGCTGGTCACCCATAACCTGGAGCAGGCGAAGCGGTTTAATGCGCATACTCTGGTGCTCGCGGATGGAGAAGTTCTTGCCGAGGGTAACATCCGCAAGTTGATGGAATCGAATACAAACCCGAAGCTCATGCAATTTTTCGAAGGACGAATGGAATCAAACGAGCCAAAAGGTCCATAAGGAGGTCGTCATGGCAAGCGAATCGTTGTTAATGTCTTACGGATTGGTTGTTGGCGCCATCCTGATTTCCCTGCTCAATCAACTTAAGATGGAGCGGGAGATGTTTTCCAGTTCACTGCGCGCCACGGTGCAGTTAATCGTGATGGGTTTTGTTCTGGAAGTAGTCCTTGCCATTAAAGAACCGTTGTATTTATTCTTGATTCTGCTTTTTATGTGTGCGGTGGCAGGAATTATTTCCGGTAAAAGGGGCAAGGAGATCCCACACTCATACTGGATTGCGTTTGCTGGAATCTTTCTCGGTTCCGTCGTGACGTTCGGAGTTCTCTATGCAGCGGGTGTTATACAGCCTGAGGCGCAGTATGCTATCCCGCTTGGCGGGATGATCATCGGCAACTCCATGAAAGCGTCGTCGCTTTCGCTCAATCGCCTGATCGGGGAGTTGGGGCATCAGCGTGCACGGATCGAAACCTTGCTTGCGCTGGGAGCATCGTCTAGACAAGCTGCGCTGGGCGCGGTGCGCCAGGCAGTGGGAGCAGCAATGATCCCGACGGTGGATACGATGAAGACAGTAGGACTGGTACATTTCCCAGGTATCATGACCGGCTTCATAATTGCGGGGGGATCACCCATGACGGCGGTGAAGTTTCAGTTGGCGATCATGTATATGGTCGCTGGTGCGACTGGCATCACCTGCCTCACAGTGACG
>CAZVZT010000035.1:9686-9910 GCA_964631515.1 uncultured Nitrospinaceae bacterium | reverse complement strand
TTTCGTTACTTTCCATTGCTTGAATCATTTCACAAAAAAATGATTGTGGAAGTTCTTTTTTGTAAATTATTCAAATTTTAGTGGTGGTTTTTATTATTCCCATTAACGAAAAGCGCTTGTTCAACTGCTCCAGAAGCTTAAAATAGTGACAATGAGCGTGCCCCGCCGTGTTTTTTTTTTGAAACCAGGTTAACGTGTTTGGTGGCTCGCGTCTAGGTGGTGCT
>CAZVZT010000035.1:0-9676 GCA_964631515.1 uncultured Nitrospinaceae bacterium | reverse complement strand
TAGAAGCTTAAAATAGCGACGATGACCGTGCCCCTCGTGTTTTTTTGAAATCAGGCTAACGCGATTGGTGGTTCCGTCTAGATGGGGCTTGTTTAATGAACTGAAAAATAACAACGTAGTTTATCCATGTTTAAAAGTAAAAAAGGTCTTACACGAGCGGAAATTGTCACGGTCGGGAACGAAGTGGTGAGCGGCCTCATTCAGGATACCAACGCGCGATACTTGAGCGGACAACTTCATTCCCTGGGGGTCGACGTACCGCGGATGACCTCGGTGGGCGACGACGAAAGTGCCATCGTCGACGCAATCGAACAGGCTTTGGAGCGTGCCGAGGTTGTCGTTATGACCGGTGGACTGGGTTCAACCCACGACGATATCACCAAAGCGGTGCTGGCTCGGATGTTTCAATCAGAAATGGTTACCGATCAAAAGGCTGTGGCCATGCTCGAGGCTCTATTCAAGAAGTTTCAGCGTGAGGTGCCTCCGGGAGTGCGTCGTCAGTGCGAGGTCCCAGTCAAAGCTGAGGTGCTATATAACGAACAGGGGACCGCACCCGGGCTCCTTTTCCGGCAGGATGGGAAGAAAGTTTATTGCCTCCCCGGTGTTCCGTTGGAAATGGAACACTTATTCGAAAAATATATTTGTCCCGAGTTGACCTCTATGGCAAGTGGGACGATTGGGCACCGAGTGATTAAGACAGTTGGCCTCACCGAGGCGGCCCTATGGCAGAGGATCGGACCGGTCGCACCTCTGGAGCGACTGGTAACCGTGGCGTCGCTTCCTTCGTATCTTGGCGTGAATATCCGGCTGTCATTTTGCGGGGAGACGGCAGAGGATGTTGAGTCGCGTCTAACTCGCGCCGAAGCGTTGGTTGCACAAGCCGTGGGAGATTGCATTTATGGAAGGGACGACGAAACCCTGGAAGGAAAAGTTGGTGAACTGTTAAGGAAAAAAGGATGGACTCTGGCTGTGGCAGAATCCTGCACGGGGGGGCTGGTCGGTCATCGGTTGACGCAGGTTGCAGGTAGTTCAGACTATTTTCTCGAAAGTGTAGTTACCTACAGCAACGAAGCTAAAAAACGTCGGTTAGGAGTGGACCCGGCGCTCATCGAAGAGTACGGTGCCGTGAGCCGAGAAGTGGCGCAGGCCATGGCCGCAGGCGCGCGCCGGAATTCCGGTGCGGACATTGGGTTGGGGGTGACAGGGGTGGCCGGACCAGGAGCAAGTGAAGAAAAACCTGCGGGGCTCGTCTTCATTGCGGTCAGTGATACTGGGGGATCGAGGTGCAAACAGTTTCGTTTTCATCAGGACCGGATCAAAAATAAAGAGAGGTCAGCCCAGGCAGCACTTGATCTCCTTCGCCGATGGCTATTGGGACTTTGATGAAATTTCCCCCAACAGACTACGGAAGAAGTTTGATAATTTGACAACCACTTGCCAAGTAACTTTTTTGACAACTTTCTAGTGCTTGAGACTCCGAAAGGGAAGGATGAAGAGCATCCCAGCAATGAATCCACCAATATGCGCAAACCAGGCCACGCCCCCGTCACTCGCAATGATCCCGCTGGAAACCTGAATCACCATCCAGATTACCAGAAGAACAATCGCGGGAATGCGTATGATGGTGATAAAAAATCCGAGAAATATCAGCGTCTTTACCTTTGCGTAAGGGAACAGGATCAGATACGCCCCCAGAATTCCGGAAATGGCTCCGCTGGCCCCTACCATGGGAATCTCGGAGTGAAGATCCGTGCTGATGTGGCACAGCGCGGCTAAGGTCCCGCAGAACAGGTAGAAAATGATGAACCGGAATTTCCCCAAAACGTCTTCAATGTTGTTCCCGAAAATCCACATATAAAGCATATTTCCTGCCAGATGTCCCAAACCGGAATGCAGAAACATCGAGGAGTAAATGGTGGGATAGGTGCTGACCGGGGATTCGAGCAAGTGAACTGGAACCAGTCCGTAGGATTCGAATATGGCCGAGGGGGCCGTCAGGTTCACCTGGTAAAGAAAAATAAATATATTAGATGCGATCAGGATAATAGTGAAAAGCGGAAAACTGTGGGTCGGGTTTTCGTCTTTTAGGGGAATCATAGATCGAGCTTCCCTTCGGAAACGTGCGATGTGATAAAATAATTACTTCGGCCAGTTCAATTATAGAGAACCGTATCCATGAGCGAAACCAATGATTTACCTGTCCCCATTCCGGAAAAAGATGAGTCGGCCCTAGTCCGATCCGGCTTGGAAGAATCGTATGAATGGGTGATCGAAACCTACCGAAAACACCAGCGAGTTCGGACCTCCGTTTGGTTGGACCGGGCATTGGGCGAAGGACCGCGGAATAAGACGTACGTTCCTCCCGTACTGCTCGATACCAACCCCATCCGTCACCGGCAAAGCATTCAGGAACAGGTCTTCCCCGCCCCTCGGATTATTCATGAGGACTTGATGGAAGCCGATCAGATGAAAATCATGCTGGAGGCCGATTGCGGTATGGGGAAGACCACTTTTTTGAAATTTTATCAAGAGCGTCTTCTTGAACAGGAGGTGCACCCGGTTTATCCGCTACCGGTTTATTTTAACCTCGGTTCGTTGCCAGAGGAAACCGGGATCACTCGGTTTATGGAATTGGTTCACCGGGAGATGGTGGAAGTCATCCTATCAGAGATGGAAGAAGATCCCGATCTTAAGCTGGACGAAGGAATCCTTCTTGGCACCGTCAAATCACTAGTACGGGAGGGGCGTGTCCTTTTCCTTTTGGATGCGCTTGACCAGTTGCCCCCAGAAGACCGTTTTCATGTTTATTTTGAAACCTTTGTCGAAGACAGGACCTTTCGCAGTAATCGATTGATTTTAGCTTCGCGGCGATTCAACTTTGGTTCATTGGCGACAGACTCCGTGGTTCAGCGGGGTCGAGACGGGGCATTTTATATTGCCTTCGAGCGCATTGGTGACAATGAGCGTAGTACTTTTCTTGGAGAAGCACAAAAGAACCGGGAGCTCAACAGCCTAGGAAGCTATTCGCCGGAGTTGATGGAAGTGCCGCTGCTTCTAAGAATGATCCGCACTCTTTCTGACTGTGGAAAACTTGATGGCTTGAATACTCGGGGAGAAATTTATTCCGTCTACTTCAGGCATCTTTTGGAATCAGTTCACCCCGAAGGCGGCGAGGAATGGGTAGAACGATCTTTTGATCGGCTAGGAGAGGTTGCACTCGTACTACTGGAAGATGGGATCTCGCAACGGGTGGAGCATGTCGAGACCGGGTTTTCCAAAAAACGGCTGAAGACCCAGGGAGACAATCCGCTGATCGAAGACGAAATAATTCCACCCGCATTTGAGGGGATTTTCCAACAGACACCTGGACGCTGGCAGTTTCGGCACCCCTCTTTTCAGGAATTTTTTGCCGCAAGAACCATGGCGAGGAATCCGGGCTGGCAAGAAATAGTGCGCGAACGGTGTCGTGATGAACGGTGGGAGGAAATGTTGAGGTTTTTCTCTGGGATGGTCGTAGCGGATGAGGTGTTTGATATTTTTATGGAACAGGGTGCCCTGTTTCTAGCTGGGAACTCCATTCGGGAGGCGCTGGATTTGTCGGAGAAGAGGCGACTTCTCATTGCACAGTTGCTCAAGTACCAGTGCCGAGAGGCTTTTCCTCAGTTCGCCCGGTGCCGCCTGATTAAGGTCGAGGATGTCCTGACGGCGAACGATGAGCCGCAGTTACGCCGTCTGCTTGTACGTTTGCTGCGTAGGGAAAACCGAGATGGAAGAATCCTGTATTCGGTGTTCGAGTTGCTCTTGGCCCTGTATGGAATCGATTGGGTTGATCTCGTCGACCATCAAGAATTCGATTCCCTGAAAACGATTGGAGAACTCAAAGAATTTTTGAGTGAGTCCACCAATCCTGAAAAAACCGACCAGCACGCCGTTGGGCGTTGGGGGGAAATGGTTACGGTTCCAGAGGGGAAATTTATTTATCAAGATGAAAAGGATGAAGAAGATAGGATTATGATGAGGGAATTTTCGATTATGAAATTTCCAGTAACCAATATGTTGTATCAGCAATACGATCCTCATCACAAGTTACGGTTCCCAAAATATTCCTGGCAGGACGACCAGCCTGTGATTGGGATTAACTTTTATGAGGCTATAATTTTTTCGATTTGGTTCGGACGGCGGCTTCCCACAGAAAAGGAATGGGAGAAAGCCGCGCGTGGAACTGATGGTCGGGATTATCCCTGGGGAGAGGCGATGGGCTACCAGAATGAGTATGCCAATACTTGCGACTTTATGGTTGCTCGAACTACCTCGGTGACAGAGTTTGAGAAGGGGTTGTCCCCCTTCGGGTGTTTCGACATGGGGGGGAACGTATGGGAGTGGTGCGTTCAACTCAATGTCTTGAAACAGACCACCCAGCGAGTGGTACGGGGCGGTTCCTGGCTGAATTATCTTGTGCACGCCAAATGTTCGTTCCGCAATACATTCGATCCGGATGAACGTTATCCGGGGATAGGGTTTCGTTGCATTTCTATTCCCCATACTGAGGTGGAAGTAGAAGAAGATGATGACTGAATAAAAGCTGGCGTGAATGAGCTTTAACGTACGATAAGTACACCAAAGGACTAAGAAGATCGCCGCCCTCGAGGCACAATCTGGAGGTTATTTTTGAATCGTAAATTGCAAGAACATTACATGCAACGCGCGCTCGACTTGGCTGGAAAAGCTAAAGGCCGAACCAGTCCAAACCCTATGGTGGGGGTGGTGATTGTGAAATCCGGGAAAGTGGTCGGAGAGGGATATCATAAGCGTGCTGGTCTGGCTCACGCCGAAATTGTTGCCCTACGAAAGGCAGGCGCCCGGGCGCGTGGAGCTGATCTCTATGTCAACCTGGAGCCCTGTTGTCATCACGGGCGCACTCCACCCTGTACTGAGGCCATTGTTGCTGCGGGGATTCGGAAGGTGGTGGTCAGCATGCGCGATCCGAACCCGCTCGTTGGCGGGAAAGGCATCCGAAGCCTGAAACGGAATGGTGTTGAGGTGGCCACTGGGGTTTTGCGAAAAGATAGCGAACAACTGAACGAAGCCTTTGTGAAATATATTCGTGCGCGGAGGCCTTTCGTGATTCTCAAGAGCGCGTTGTCTCTTGATGGAAAAATTGCCACGAGGACAGGTGATTCCCGGTGGATCACTGGTTCAGAGGCCAGGGAGTATGTGCATCGATTGAGAAATAATGTCGACGCAGTACTAGTCGGTGCAGGAACCGTGCGTGTAGACAATCCTCGATTGACCGTTCGTTTAAGAAAAGGAAGTGGCCGCAATCCGGTTCGTGTTATTGTGGGTGGGAAGAGCGGCGTGCCTTTGTCGGCCAATGTGTTCCGAAACGCTGGTCGGGAAAGGGTTATCTATGCAGTTGGAAAAGGTTTTTCTCCCATGCGAGAAAATAAGCTGCGGCGCATGGGAGTGGAGGTCCTCATGCTAAAGCAGAAAAAAGGCCGGGTTGACCTTGGGCAGCTAATGGATGAGCTAGGGGGGATGGGGATCGTTTCCGTTCTGATTGAGGGTGGTTCGGAAGTCAACGCATGCGCGTTGGAAGAAAAATTAGTGGACAAGCTGATTTACTTTCTGGCACCTAAAATCATAGGTGGCAACGATGCTCCCAGTGCGGTAGGTGGATGTGGTATTGAACAGTTGAAAGGTGCGCTACCCATCCGAGACCTGACGGTTTTTCAACTCGGGAATGACTTGGCCATCGAAGGCAAGCTTTAGTATAGTCATCAACCGCTTTTTTGAATTAGAAGTGATTTAACGGCTAGGAGATTTAAATATGTTTAGCGGTATCATCAGTGATTTGGGAGAAGTGGAGCGTATCGACCGGCAAAATGAAGGCGCTGAGCTAATGGTACAGGGTGGATCTACGTTTGAAGAATTTCAACTTGGTGAAAGTATCGCCGTTAATGGTGTGTGCCTTACTGTGCGCGAGAGTACCGACAAAACATTTACCGTTGATTTAAGCACCGAAACGCTAAAACGAACCAGTTTTAAGGATATTGAAGAGAAGGCCGGGGTGAACCTTGAACGATCTCTCACGCCTTCCGATAAAATCAGTGGCCATTTTGTCAGCGGTCATGTGGACTGTGTTGGAAAAACCACCTCGATTGATCACAAGAGCGGAGAGATCCTTTTTCGGTTTGAGCATCCGCCCGATTACGCTCCCTATATCATCGAAAAAGGCTCGGTGGCAGTAGATGGGATTAGTCTTACAGCGTTTGACTGTGTGGACAACGGATTTACCGTATCCATTATTCCGTTCACATTCAGTCATACGAATTTGAGTTCCAGAAAAATTGGAGATACCGTCAATATCGAATGTGATATGATCGGGAAATACATTTTCAAAGCTTGTGAAAAAATATTTCAGTTTGATGGCGAGGGAAAAGGTGCATCCTTGGATATACTTCGCCGTCAGGGTTTTTTTAAGTGAGCGGACAAATAGTGTCCTAAGAAATGAGGATAGAGCTCCAGTGAGGGCGGATCGCGGAGTGTTCGGGAGATATTTTTAAAATGAAGGAATCACGGGAAAAGTTGCAAGACATGTTCAGTTCCATTGAAGAGACGTTGGAAGATGTTCGCCAGGGGAAAATGATCATCATAGTTGATGACGAGGACCGGGAGAATGAAGGGGATTTGATGATCGCCTCGGAAAAGGTGACGCCCGACGCGATCAACTTCATGGCCCGATTCGGTCGTGGTCTGGTCTGTGTGGCGTTGACTGAGGAACGGACCCGAGAGTTGGGGTTATCAATGATGGTCGAGGACAATCAGTCTCCTTTCGAAACCCCATTTACGATTTCCATAGACGCCCAAAACGGAGTGACTACGGGGATCTCCGCCGCTGACCGAGCTCGGACGATTCGAGTAGCGATCGATCCCGAAACGAAGCCCGGCGACCTCGTTAAGCCAGGACATATTTTCCCCCTGCGCGCCCGCAATGGAGGGGTCCTGGTTCGTATGGGGCAAACCGAAGCGTCGGTGGACATGGCACGTCTGGCCGGATTGAATCCTTCGGGCGTGATCTGCGAGATCATGGATGATGATGGAACCATGGCCCGCCTGCCTAGTCTCACAGAGTTTGCGCGTAAACACGATCTAAAAATGATTACCACCAAGGACCTTGCCGAATACCGTTTGCAACGGGAGACCCTAGTTGAAGAAGTGGTTACTACTAAAATGCCTACCGAATTTGGTGAGTTCAATGCGGTTTCATTTCGTAATGTTTTGCTCGATCAAACCCATATCGCTCTGGTTAAGGGAGAAATCGATCGAGAAACACCCACGCTGGTGAGAGTACACTCCCAGTGTCTGACTGGGGACGTGTTCGGATCTTTTCGTTGCGACTGCGGAGAACAGTTGAAGAAATCCATGGAAATGATCGCCGAAGAGGGAGCGGGTGTTTTATTGTATCTGTTCCAAGAAGGCCGTGGAATTGGCATCATCAACAAACTGAAGGCCTATGCTTTGCAGGATGAAGGGCAGGATACTGTTGAAGCCAATGAGTCGTTGGGCTTCAAGCCAGACCTCAGAGATTATGGTATCGGTGCGCAAATTCTGAAAACGCTGGGTTTAGGAAAAATCCGCTTGCTGACGAATAATCCTCGCAAAATTATTGGGCTGGATGGGTACGGGCTACATATTGTCGAGCGCGTTTCCATCGAAGTCTCCCCTAAAAAAGACAATATCCAATACCTACGTACCAAACAAAAAAAACTGGGGCACATGATTAAAAATATTTCCTGAGTGGACTTAGAGAAATGGTCAGGTATATCGAGGGGGAACCGAATGCTTCCGGATTGAAAATCGGGATTGTGGTTAGCCGTTTCAATGATTTTATAACTAGTCATTTACTGAGCGGGGCTCTTGAGGCGCTGGGCCAGCACGGGGCCGATGAGAAGGATATCGAGGTTGTTCGTGTTCCCGGAGCCTTTGAAATTCCCATGGCGGCGAAAAAGCTTTGCGACGCCAAAATGTACGATGCCGTCGTATGTCTAGGGGCGGTCATTCGCGGTGCAACACCTCATTTTGATTATGTGGCAGGGGAGGCTGCGCGGGGAGTGGCGACGATTGCTCGGGAGGCTGGAATTCCCGTCGTTTTTGGGGTGCTTACCACAGATAATGTAGAGCAAGCCGTCGAACGGGCCGGTGGTAAGTCAGGGAACAAAGGCGTGGACGCGGCTCTAGCTGCCGTTGAGATGGCTACGCTTTATAGAAAACTTTAGCACTCGGCATAACCTTATGGGAAAACGGCGCTCGTCCAGAGAGCAGGCACTTAAATTCCTTTATCAGTCTGAACTGAATGAGGGGGACTATGATAAGCAAATGGAGCAGTTCCTAGAACGGGTTTCATTGCAGGATAAAGTAGAAGGGTTCATGCAGGAGCTGGTACAGACTGTTATTAGGCACAAGAAAGAAATTGATGTGATTCTGAAGAAATGTAGCGATAACTGGGAACTGGAACGCATGGCAGTAGTTGATCGTAATATTTTACGGATCGGTGCATGCGAATTGCTTTACATTCCTTCAACTCCTCCGAAGGTTGCCATCAACGAAGCGGTTGAAATCGCCAAACGATATGGCAATGAAGATTCCCCCGAATTCGTCAACGGAGTTCTGGATAAAATTTATAAAGAAACTAGCCAGAAGGGACTCCAACCTTCCGCGGGATAAAGCCCCGTTTCCCCATCGATAGGGGATCATGAAATACATCATCTTCTCAGATGCGCACAGTAATCTTGAGGCAATCGATACATTCTCCCGCATTGCCGAGTCGGTCACTCATGACAAAAGGGTGTGCCTGGGGGATATCGTGGGTTACAACGCCGATCCCAACCCCTGCGTCGAATGGGTGCGCGAGACCGTTGACATCGCTTTAGCAGGTAACCACGACTATGCCGCCCTCGGTAAGACCGATACCACGTACTTCAATTCTTCTGCTTACCAAGCATGTATGTGGACCCGTAGGGAGCTGACTGAAAAAAATAAGCAGTTTCTAGGCTCTCTCCCCGTGGAAAAGGAGGAGGATGGTGTCTATTGGGTCCATTCGTCCCCTTTCGAACCCATGGGATGGCACTATGTTTCAAACGTGCGCGATGCGGAGGTCAATTTCGAGCATTTTCAGGGCCCCCTTTGTTTTCTGGGGCATTCCCATCTTCCGGGAGTGATCGAGAAAAGGTCAGATAATAAGATTTCTTGCTATGTTGTACCTCAGGTGGATTTGGAGCCTTGCTCCCGCTACATCATCAACGTGGGCAGTCTGGGGCAGCCTCGCGACGGTAGTCCCGATCCGACATTTGTCCTTTATGACTCCGAGAAGCAATCGGTAGAATTTCGACGTTTTTCCTACGATTTGGGCTCAACCCAAAAAAAAATAATGGCCTGCGGACTCCCTGCTTACCTCGCCGACCGCTTGGAACTCGGGAGGTAAGTCATTGGAAATAAAACGACTATCTGAGTTGACCCCCTTCTTGTAAAAGTGGTATTATGAAAAACTGCAATGAAATTAAATAGTTATGCGGGTTTGCTTAGGCGTGATAGAAAGTTCATTAAACTAGAATTTGTAAATATCTTTAAGAAAATGCGATTTTCTTCAGAAAGGCCAGCTCTGCTCAGCGGTTGTTTC
>CAZVZT010000034.1:0-9924 GCA_964631515.1 uncultured Nitrospinaceae bacterium | reverse complement strand
CGAGCTGGGTTTAGAACGTCGTGAGACAGTTCGGTCCCTATCTGCCGTGGGCGTTTGAGATTTGAGAAGAGCTGCTCCTAGTACGAGAGGACCGGAGTGGACGAACCTCTGGTGTTCCGGTTGTGATGCCAATTGCATTGCCGGGTAGCTACGTTCGGAAAGGATAACCGCTGAAAGCATCTAAGCGGGAAGCCAACTCCAAAATTAGATATCCCCTCCTCCTTCGGGAGGACTGTAGACCCCTTGTAGACTACAAGGTTGATAGGCCGGGTGTGTAAGCACAGCAATGTGTTCAGCTAACCGGTACTAATTGGTCGTGAGGCTTGACCTTAAATTTTTCCTCACGCTTACTTCAAACGAATTCAATTGTCAGATCTTTTTTAAGTTTCCGGTCTTGATAGCGAAAGGGTCACACCCGTTCCCATTCCGAACACGGAAGTTAAGCCTTTCAGCGCCGATGGTACTGCATGGGAGACCGTGTGGGAGAGTAGGACGAGGCCGGATCATATTTCAAACCCCGTCCCAGATAAGGGACGGGGTTTTTTTTACCCCCCTCCCCCATAAAAATCTACCCTTTTGAAGTTACTCTTGGCACGTTCGTTTTTCACTCCATCCCCCCCTAAAATAGACCAAAATGAGAAATTGCCCCCCCCCCTCAAAGCCTTACAAATCACGCTATTTTAAGTCCTTTTTCGTTGACAAAAAGTACCGGCTTGGTTACTATCGCCCCTCTGTTTGTTGGGTAATTTCAGGACCTTGGCGGGAACTGGAAAAACCTAAAAAACTCGTTGTAAACCCATCAAAGTCAATAGTAAAACGGGGTCCGATGGGGAGATATTTTTGCGTATTCCGCCCCAGTGGTGCCCCGTATCTTGAACTTGTTGGAAACCGGTGGTTCGACCCCGGATCCGATCTTCAGGGAATCGTCTGATGCTGGAAAGTTACCTCGGCGCAGGTCTCATGCTTCTATTCGCAATCGGCATCGCCGTGGGCATGGTCGTGATGACCTCCTTTCTCGGTCCCAAGCGGCAGTTTGCCGATAAGATGGAGCCCTTCGAATGCGGGGAGAGTCCGATTGTTTCCCCGCACCAGCGTTTTTCGGTCAAATTCTACCTGGTCGCCGTCCTTTTTGTTCTGTTCGACATCGAAGCCGTCTTCTTTTTCCCTTGGGCAATTCTGTTCAAACAACTCGGTATATTCGGTTTTGTTGAAATGCTTCTATTTATCCTGATCCTCGGTGTTGGGCTCCTCTATGTCTGGAGACGTGGGGGGTTGGATTGGGAGTAACGAACCAAACAACCATTAGGTTTTTATAGAAACTTAATTTTTACAATAACTGGAAGCAACATGGACACCAGCATCATAGACAAGGTCAAAACCAAGTACGGAGGCGTGGTCATCGACTCCCACAACTTCCGCGGTGATCAAACGCTGACTGTGAAGAAGGGATGCGGATTGGAGTTCTTCAAGTTCCTGCGTGATGACCCAGAGCTCAACTTCGATTTTTTGATGGATCTCACGGCAGTTGACTACCTCAACCGAAAAGACGATCGGTTTGAAGTGGTCTATCATTTTTATTCGCTTAAGCATAACCATCGCCTTCGAATCAAAATTCCGGTCAGTGAATCGGATAGCACCATTAACTCGGTGACTCCGCTATGGAAAACAGCTAACTGGTACGAGCGGGAAATCTGGGATCTTTACGGGATTAAATTCGACGGGCACCCGAATCTACGGCGCATCTTACTTTACGAGGAGTTCAAGGGACATCCCTTACGAAAAGACTATCCCGTAAACAAGCGGCAACCTTTAATTGGTCCACTGAACTAGGCGAGGGGAAAATTCCCTATGATGATCGAGCTGACAATCACTCTCGTTAAAATACTTTTCATCCTGGCTATCACGGTCGGTTTTTTTGCACCGATCCTGACCTGGGTGGAGCGCAAGCAGAGTGCCGTCATGCAAGATCGCATCGGGGCTAACCGAGCGGATATCTTGGGCTTTACGGCACTTGGTCTGTTCCATGCTATTGCCGATGCGGTTAAGATGTTCACCAAGGAGGATTTCATCCCAGACGGGGCCAACCGGTTCCTACACACCCTCAGCCCCATCATTGCCGTCATTCCAGCCATCCTGACCTTTGCGGTTATTCCTTTCGGCGGTCAGTACGAGCTGTGGGGGCAAGATGTTAACCTTGTAATCTCCGATCTCGATGTGGGATTGCTGTTCGTCTTCGCGATCGCTTCGCTGGCTACTTACGGCTACGTCGTCTCAGGCTGGGCGTCTAACAACAACTGGTCGTTATTAGGCTCGATGCGAACGGCATCGCAGATGATTTCCTACGAAGTCACGATGGGCCTCACCATTATCGGCGTACTGATGGTTTACGGAACGATGAAGCTCACCGAAATCGGTGCGCTCCAAGAAGATATCCTAAACTGGGGAATTTTTCTCCAGCCTGTCGGATTCTTTATGTTCTTCGCTGCATCTATTGCCGAGAACAAACGCATCCCCTTCGATGCTCCAGAAGCTGAATCAGAGCTGGTCGCAGGTTACTTCACCGAATATAGCGGACTCAAGTTCGGCATGTTCTTCATGGCCGAGTTTATCGAGATGGTTTCGATCGGGGCGATCGTCACCATTCTATTTTTTGGAGCGTGGCACATTCCATTTGTAACAACAGCCACCCTCCTCTCATGGTTTGAAATTCTTGGCACGAATGGAGCTAATCTCATGGTGATGTTAATTCACATTGCCGTGTTTTTTGCCAAGGTGATCTTCTTTATCTGGTTTCAGATGACGATCCGGTGGACACTTCCCAGGTTCCGCTACGATCAGATCATGAAACTCGGATGGAAAATCCTTTTACCGCTCTCGCTGGTCAACGTCGTCGTGACGGGACTGGTGATCCTCGCGGTTCATTGATTGGAGCGTTCATCCATGGCTTACTACGTCAATCGAAACGTGAAAATGACATGGTGGGAACGGCTCTACCTCCCTGAAGTTTTGAGGGGCATGTACATCACATCACGTCATTTCTTTTTAAATTTATTCGGATTCATCCCATTTTTTCTTGGACAAACAAAAAAACGAAAAATTTTTACTGTGTATTACCCGGAGGAGATGGCTCATATTCCCACCGCCTATCGCGGTCGACCGGTTTTGGCAATCAACGAACATGACCGTCCCAACTGCGTGGCCTGCGGACTCTGTGAAGCCGCCTGTCCCGCTTACTGTATCGACATTACTCCGGCGGAAAACACCGGAAAACAAAACGAGGTGGAGCGGTGGCCCAAAGAATTCACCATCGATTACGCCGTCTGCATCTTCTGCGGGAACTGTGAAGAAGCCTGCCCTGAAGAAGCCATCTTCATGAGCGACAATTACGAAATTCCCATGCTCGACCGCAAAAAGATGAAATACAACCTGGAGCAATTGCTGGTGCCTGTCGACCAACTTAAGGACCGGATCGAGTTCACAAGGAAAATGTACGGAAAATGGAACTACTAATCTTTTACCCGCTGGCCGGTCTCTGTGTGATTTTCGCACTGGGGGTGGTGTTCAATAAGAATCCGATCGGATCGGCCATGTCGCTAATTGCCATGATGCTGGGCCTGGCCGGGATCTTCGTCCTTCAGCAGGCGCATTTCATTGCCATTTTGCAGATCATCATCTACGCCGGCGCAATCATGGTTCTATTCATGTTTGTTATCATGCTCCTCAATTTGAAAGGCGATGACGCGGTATGGAAGAAGCGGGAAAAAAATACCCTGCTGACCGTACTCACCGGACTTTTAATTGCGGGAGTTCTTTACAAAGTGCTCGAGATCACTAACGCGGATGGGTTTAATTCTCCCGCACACGTGCTCGAAACGTTCGGGACCACGCGTGAAGTGGGAACAATTCTATTCACTGAATTCGTACTGCCATTTGAGGTCGCCTCCATCCTGCTTCTAGTCGCCATGATCGGAGCAGTGGTACTGGCCAAATCCAAGGTCGATTGATATGGACATAAGTTTCGATGCTATTCCGTTAGCGCATTACCTGCTGCTCAGCGCCACGCTGTTTGTCATCGGGGTGATGGGCGTACTCATGCGGCGTAACGCCATCGTGGTCTTCATGTCTATTGAGATCATGCTGAACGCGGTCAATATTTCGCTGATCTCTTTCGACCACTACTTGAATCAACACGACGGACAGATATTCAGTTTTATGGTCATGTGTGTGGCGGCGGCTGAGGTTTCTGTCGGGCTAGCAATCATCATTGCTTTGTTCCGCAACAAACCTACAGTCAACCTAGATGAATTCAATATTATGAAGTCCTGAGGACAAACTATGCTACTGAAACTGGCCTGGCTGGTACCGCTGTACCCGCTTATCGGTGCCATCATTAATGGGTTCTTTGGCCTGCGCATTGGGAAAAACGCTGTTGGTCTCATTGCCGCCGGATCGATAGGATTGTCCTTTCTCACCACCCTGTTTATCTTCGTCGGTCTCCTGTTGACCCCCGCTGAGGAACGTATTTTCGAGCAGGTGCTGTTCACCTGGATGGCCGCGGGCGACTTCGTGGTCGACTTCGGATTCCAGATCGATCCCCTGTCCATGACAATGATGCTTTTCGTGACCGGCGTCGGATTCCTCATCCACGTCTACTCCATTGGCTACATGCACGAAGAGTTCAGTTTCTACCGCTTCTTCGCCTACATGAACCTGTTTATGTTCTCCATGCTGCTTCTGATCATGGGAAACAACTTTCTGCTCATGTTCATCGGGTGGGAAGGCGTGGGCTTGTGTTCTTATTTTCTCATCGGTTATTACTTCGAGAAAAAGTCGGCCTGCGATGCAGGCACCAAAGCATTCGTTATGAACCGGATCGGCGATTTCGCTTTCCTACTGGCTGTGATGTATATCTTCCATATCTTCGGAAGCATCGATTTCACCACGGTGTTTCACGCCGCCCCGGAAAAACTCGTTTATGACAGCGAAGCAGCGACGATCATCACCCTGTTGCTGTTTGTTGGGGCCTGCGGCAAGTCGGCGCAGATTCCTCTATACACTTGGCTCCCGGATGCGATGGAAGGGCCAACCCCTGTTTCCGCACTTATCCATGCGGCAACCATGGTGACGGCAGGCGTTTACCTGGTGGTGCGCTGTAACGCACTCTTCGCTCTCGCTCCCTTCTCGATGCTGGTGGTCGCCTTTATCGGTGCGGGCACTGCGGTTTTCGCTGCAACCATTGGCATGACCCAGTTTGATATCAAAAGGGTATTGGCGTATTCAACAGTCAGTCAGATTGGTTATATGTTTCTCGCTGCGGGCGTCGGCGCTTATACCGCCGCTATCTTTCACATGGTCACCCACGCGTTCTTCAAGGCTTGCCTCTTCCTAGGTTCGGGAAGCGTTATTCATGGCCTGCACGGCGAGCAAGACATGAGAAAAATGGGTGCGCTCAAGGATCATCAACCGATCACCTACATCACGTTTCTGGTTTCCACACTTGCTATTGCTGGAATTTTCCCGCTGTCCGGATTCTTCAGTAAAGATGAGATCCTTTATCACGCGCTTTTTGACGGAAACGTAATTCTCTGGGGTATGGGCATCACGGGTGCGTTACTTACGGCATTTTATATGTTCCGCCTGGTCTTTATGACATTCCACGGAGAATCCAGAGTCGACCCGCATGTCCACCCGCATGAGTCACCCAAGGTGATGACCGTACCACTGGTCATCTTAGCCGGACTCGCATTCTTCGGAGGTGCGCTAGGAATCCCCATACTCCATGGGTGGCACGTCCTGCATAACTGGCTTGAGCCGGTATTACATTTTGACCTAGCCTCGGCGCTGGAACACTCGGCACATACCCTGCACGCACAGGGCCGACACGCTCCGTCCTGGGCTCATCTTTTACAACCGGCAGAGCATAATATTTGGATCGAAATCCTGCTCATGCTCCTGTCGTTCTCTATCGCGGTAACCGGCATCTTTGGAGCATACATGTGCTACATCAGAAAGCCCGAATTGCCCGGCCTGCTCACCGAGGGCCAGTGGGGTTATGAATTAGTGAAAAACAAGTATGAAGTTGACGAGCTCTACGATGAAGCTTTTGTCAAACCAACGGTCGAAGGTTCGATCCTTCTTTGGAAACAATGCGACGCGAAAGGAATCGACGGCAGCGTCAACGGAGTAGCCCAAACCCTGGGGTGGATGGGTAAACACGCACGTGCATTCCAGTCTGGGTTCGTCCGCAACTACGCGCTGTTCATGGTTGTCGGTTTTATCGGTTTATTAATCATCGCCTTATAAACTAAAAGTATGTTCCTGACGTTTCTGACATTTCTGCCGCTGGTCGGCGCTATCATCCTGGCGTTCATCCCGCGTATTGAAGAAGGGGCCATCAAGCAAACTGCCCTAGCCTTCGCTGTAGCAGATTTCCTGCTCTCGCTCCTGCTGTGGACTAATTTCGACTCGTCTACGCACCAAATGCAGTTCGAGTACAACGTTCCATGGATCACCACATGGGGCATTAATTACCACGTGGGTATCGATGGAATCTCACTCCTGCTTTACGTAATGACAACATTCCTCACGATGATTTCAATTATTGCATCGTGGGGAATCACTAAACACATCCGTGAATACATGATGGCCTTTCTGGCCCTGTCCACGGGAATGTTGGGCGTTTTCATCTCGCTGGACATGTTTCTCTTCTATTTTTTCTGGGAATTCCAACTCGTCCCCATGTACATCATTATCGGCGTCTGGGGCGGGCCTCGCCGGATCTATGCCGCGGTCAAGTTCTTTCTATACACCGCCGTTGGCTCTCTATTAATGCTGGTTGCGATCATCTGGATTTATCTTGCAATCAAGGAACAGACCGGCATTGGCACCACTGACCTCATGTTCATCACCGAACATCTGGATATTCCGCTGACACCACAAAAGTGGTTGTTCATGGCCTTCTTCCTGGCCTTTGCTATCAAGGTTCCCATGTTCCCGTTCCACACCTGGTTGCCTGACGCGCACGTTGAAGCACCAACGGCCGGAAGTGTTATCCTGGCTGGGGTTCTTTTAAAAATGGGAACTTATGGGTTTTTCCGCTTCAACCTGCCCCTGTTTCCTCACGCCAGTTATGAATTGCTGCCCATGATTGCCGGGTTGTCCATCATCGGGATCATTTACGGTGCTTTGGTGTCACTGGTGCAGGAGGATTTGAAGAAACTCGTGGCTTACTCTTCGGTGAGTCACCTTGGATTCGTTATGCTCGGTATTTTTGCGTTTAACCATTATGGTATGCAGGGCGCACTATTGCAGAACATCAACCACGGCATCAGTACCGGAGCGCTCTTCCTTCTAGTGGGCATAATTTATGACCGCAGGCACACTCGCCTTATCAGCGAGTTCGGCGGACTAGCCAAGGTGATGCCAAAATATACCATCTGTTTTATGATTATCGCCTTATCGTCAATCGGGCTTCCAGGAACGAATGGGTTCGTCGGCGAGTTTCTCATCCTACTCGGAGTGTTCGAGATCAACGGACTCTGGGCTGCAGCAGCGACCAGTGGCGTCATCTTCGCCGCTTGCTACATTCTGTGGATGTTCCAACGCGTCATGTTCCAGAAGTTGGAGAACCCAAAGAACAAAAGTTTACCCGATATGAATTGCAGGGAACTCATCACCGTCGTACCCCTGATTGTTCTCGTGTTCTGGATTGGATTCTACCCCAAACCGTTCCTAAAGACGTTCCACGCTTCCGTGGAGCACCTGCTCACGCGGGTGCATCCTGATAATTTCCGGCCGGGCAAGCCACATTTAGAACATGCACAATTGATCAAAAAAGAAGATATTGCCCGTTTAAACGAACAACTTAATAGTGGAAAACATTAACCCAAAGATTTTGATAAGGACCATTTAAAGTGGAACCGATTCCTGCTCCATCAATCGATCTGGTCAGTCTCGCGCCGGTACTTGTTCTTACCGTATTCGGGATCATGGTGTTGGTCACCGACCTTTTCATTGGAAGAAATAAATCCGTTCTGGTCTTCATCAGCCTGACTGGGCTCCTCACAGCGGCAATCAGTTCATTGGCCAAGTACGGTTTGCCAGTCTATTCGTTCAACGGAGCTTATATCGTTGACCACCTGTCCGTCTTTTTCACGTTTATTTTCTGCATCAGCTCCGCACTGGCGATCCTAGTTTCGATCGATTTCAACAAGCGAGAAGGTATCAAGGTCGGCGAGTATTACAGCCTTATCCTATTCTGCACTGTGGGGATGGTACTTCTCGCATCTTCGACCGACATGATCATGATTTTCCTAGGCATCGAGATCGTTTCGATCTGCCTCTACGTACTGGCCGGGATCCGCAGGAACGACCCAAAATCGAACGAGGCGGCCTTGAAATATTTTCTACTGGGCGCGTTTGCAACCGGATTCCTTCTCTACGGAATGGCCCTGATTTATGGCACCACCGGAAGTACAAAACTGACCATTATCGCCGAGGTGATCCGGGAAGGCAGCGTGAGATCCGAATCGCTCATGCTTATGGGCGTGGTTCTTTTGATCATCGGATTTGGATTTAAAGTAGCTTCGGTTCCGTTCCACATGTGGGCACCAGATGTCTATCAGGGCGCACCAACTCCTGTAACAGCATTCATGGCAGTCGGCCCCAAAGCCGCTACCCTTGCGGCGTTCTTCCGTGTGTTCGCCGAAACCATGCCGGAGGTTTCACCCTCCTGGGGAATACTCCTTTACATTTTGTCCGTGCTGAGCATGTTCATCGGCAACCTAGGCGCAATCATGCAGACCAACATCAAAAGGCTTCTGGCGTTCTCCAGCGTTGCCCACGTCGGATACCTGCTCATCGCCATTATCGCCAAAAATTCGCTTGGCTCCGCAAGTCTGATGTTCTATATGCTAGCCTACGCATTCATGATTTTTGGTGCCTTCGGCATCGTGATCTTAATCGGACGCAAAGGCGATGAAAACCTGGAGATCGAAAACTACTCAGGGCTGGCCTACAAGCATCCCATACTAGCTCTTTCAATGACAATCTTTCTCCTTTCGCTGGGCGGACTGCCCCCACTGGCCGGATTCGTCGCTAAGTTCTATATCTTTAGCGCCGCGCTCAAGGAAGGGTTTGTCATTCTCGTCGTCCTCGCTGTACTCAACAGCGCCATCTCCTTCTACTATTACCTGAAGGTGATCGTATACATGTACATGAAAGAACCAATCAAGGAATTCAACATCACCCTCTCCCCGATGACCCTGTTCGTCGTCGCAATCGCCCTGTTCGGAACACTCCAGTTAGGCATCTTCCCTGGTCCCATCATCGCGTTAGCTCAATATTAAACTGCTAATAATTAATAAAAGTAATTTGTATACCTTCGTACACCTGACATAAAAAAACCGCCCCGTATTCATTGCCAATTGTTAATTTGCTAATTTCCTTAGTATAATTAATTCATACGTAAATTTTTGGTAGACTGAGGTACACGCGCCATGAAGATGCATCATCTGGAAAGGGATGAAGTAAAGGCAGTTATGGAGAAGGTTAAAACCACTGTGAGCGAATCGGAACTCGACCCGGGTAAAATAGAGGAAATCTTCAAACTCTCCAAGGTTGACCCGGAAGCCTTCCTCAATTGCAAATCCAAAGATAACCAGCAAAACCAGGTCAATTTCGAGATCGACGAGAAAAAAGGTGTGCGCTTCTTCGATCCTTTTAACTTCTATACCCAGGGAATCTATAAAGACATGGATGGTTGGTCGGTGTGGACGACGGACAACCTGAAAGAACCCTGGTCCTACGACTGATCAAGTCAGGACCTGTGCCCCCCCCCTCCTGCGAAAAAGTATCCGGTGTCGAAGGTAAAAAAAAACCCGCCGAACCATAGTCCGACGGGTTTTGAGTCCTAGTATAGAGCTC
>CAZVZT010000033.1:7609-10181 GCA_964631515.1 uncultured Nitrospinaceae bacterium | reverse complement strand
CGAGCAAACCGGCCCAACTGATCCTTCGGCTCCAGATAATTTCTTAGGATCCTGCGGACTCGTTTTTCATCGGCACGCCGATTGGCACCGGTTATATCGGACTGGGAACAAAACACGCACCGGTAAGGGCACCCTTCATGAGAGATAAAGACAGGAACAACTAGCACCTTCCCATTTTTCATTACTTATCCGGAGAAAAGACTCTTAATCGGATTGTGATAGATATTTTTCCAATGCCATCTGGGCGGCATTTTGCTCGGCTTCCTTTTTACTGCGTCCGCTTCCCGTTCCTTGAATTTCACTTCGTATCGCAACAGATACTTCAAAGCGCTTATCATGATCGGGGCCGGTTTCCCGAACAACCTGGTAGGCAGGAATACAGACAAATTTATTCTGCGTGTATTCCTGTAGGTCACTTTTATAATCCTTGAAAGTCCAAGACTCCTTACACTTGTTGACCTCATCGATCAACATCGGCATGAAAACTCGTGAAACGGTTTCAAGATTGCTATCGAAGAAAAGTGCGCCTACCAGTGCTTCATAGGCATCTGCAAGAATCGAAGCTTTATTCCTGCCGCCGGATAGGTTCTCCCCTTTTCCCATCAGGAGATAATTTCCGAGATCTATTTTCCGGGCCAAATTGGCTAGACACCCCTCGTTGACAACCGCAGCACGGATTTTGGACAGTTCTCCTTCAGCAAGGTCACTGAACTCCAGGACCATGTAACCGCTGATGATGAGATCGAGAACCGAATCTCCCAAAAACTCAAACCGTTCGTTATGTTTTACGGGAGTATCGCTCTCGTTGGCGTAGGACTTGTGGGTAAGGGCCTTGTCGAGGAGTTTCAGGTCGCAGAAGGTATAACCCAGCGTTTTCTGCAGAGGAGCCAACTCTTGACTGCGTTCATGCATGTAATTACCGCCTCAAGAATTCAGTTCACCAATTCCTTAAATACAAGAACGGCATTGGTACCACCGAACCCGAACGAATTGGAAAGAGCTGTACTAATTTTACGCTCCTGCGCTTGATTGGGAATATAATTTAGATCGCACTCGGGATCGGGCGTCGTGTAATTGATCGTGGGTGGCAGAACACCACGGCTAAGAGCGAGAAGTGAAAAAATGGCCTCAACACCACCCGCCGCTCCCAGAAGGTGCCCGGTCATAGACTTGGTAGAACTCACAGCCAGCTTATAGGCGTGGTCTCCGAAAACAGTTTTGATCGCTTGGGTCTCTGTCGCATCGGCGCCAGTGGACGTTCCATGTGCGTTAATATATTCCACTTCTTCCCTGTTGATCCCGGCGTTCTTTAAGGCGAGATTCATGCAACGCGCCGCACCTTCCCCATTGGGTGCTGTCGCAGTTATGTGGTAAGCATCACCGTTCAAAGCGTAACCCGCGACTTCTCCATAAATTCTTGCGCCGCGCTTTTTGGCTAAATCCATCTCCTCCAAGATAACCACTCCGCATCCCTCACCAATAACAAACCCGTCCCGGTCTCTGTCGAAAGGACGGCTCGCTCCCTGCGGATCGTCGTTACGTGTGGACAATGCCTTGGCGGCATGGAACCCTCCGACACAAAGTGGGGTAATGACGGATTCCGTCCCACCGGCAAACATAACATCGGCCTCCCCATATTGAATCAAGCGAGCCGCATCGCCAATGGCATGGGTCCCTGTTGCGCAAGCGGTAACGACGCAAGTATTAGGCCCCTTGGCCCCGAAATGAATCGACACCTGACCAGAGGCCAGGTTGGCAATCAACATGGGGATAAAGAAAGGGGTGATTTTACGAACGCCCTTTTCCTTGAATATATCGTGGTACTTTTCAATGGCAGGCAGCCCGCCTAAGCCTACCCCAACTTGAACTCCAACCCGTTCGGCATTTTTTTCGGTGATTTCAAATCCAGAATCCTTGAGCGCAAGTTGACTCGCGGCCACGGCATAATGGATAAATATATCCATCTTCTTGACTTCTTTGTGACCTATGTATTGTTGTGGGTCGAAATCCCTGACTTCACCGGCAATTTTAATAGGGAAGGAGTTTGTATCGAACTTGGTAATAGGGGCAATTCCAGATTTACCATTACAGAGCGCCGCCCAGTTTTCATCAATGCCAATACCAAGCGGAGAAATGACCCCCATGCCGGTAACTGCAACACGCCTTTTCATCAGGACGCTACCCCAAGCCCAGTTTGTTTAATTCGTGCGGTTTTTAATATAGTCAATCGCATCCTGAACTTTGGCAATTTTTTCAGCTTCATCGTCGGGAATTTCTATATCGAATTCCTCTTCGAGTGCCATAACAAGTTCGACCGTATCAAGTGAATCAGCACCCAGATCATCAATAAACGAGGCCGTCGCAGTAACCTGTTTATCATCCACTCCCAACTGATCAACAATGATTTCCTTAACCTTTTCTTCAACAGACATAATAGTAGGACTCCTTAAAGGTATTACATCAACATGCCACCGTTAACATTTATAACCTGACCGGTAATGTAGCTTGCCCGGTCAGAAACAAGAAAAGCAACGCTATGGGCGATGTCCCGAGGTAATCCGAGACGTGCCAG
>CAZVZT010000033.1:0-7509 GCA_964631515.1 uncultured Nitrospinaceae bacterium | reverse complement strand
TGCTGACCGCACAGAAAACTCCCTTTCAGATTAACTGAAAGCACCCGGTCCCAGTCGGCCTCCTTCATTCGCATCATCAACCCATCCTTAGTAATACCCGCATTGTTCACCAGGATATCTATGGGTTTGATATTTTTTGCCACTAAATCGAATACCTGTTGTACGTTTTCCGCGTCGGCCACATTCAATGCGGTGGCCGAGGCAGACCCCCCATCCTTGCAAATCGCTTCGGCAGATTTTTCGGCAGTCTCAAGATTGATATCCGCCAGAACCGTGTGAGCGCCGAGCCGCGCCAATTCCTCCGCTACTGTCCGCCCGATGCCTTGTCCGCCTCCGGTGATTAGTGCGACCTTATCTTTAAGCTCCATAATAATTTCTCAATCTTTACATCTAACGCAAAGCTTCAACAGTTCGCTGGAGCGAATCCGGGTCTCCCACCTGAAAGCACTTAATTTCTTTATTAAACCGCCGCATAAGTCCGGACAACACTTTTCCGGATCCCAACTCAACCACCACATCAATACCCTGGTCAAGTAGACACTGCATAGTCTCGACCCACCGCACCGGAGAACAAACCTGCTCTACCAGCACTGTACGAGCCCGGGATCCTTCAGTAGTGGGCTGGGCATCAACGTTGCAGATTACCGGAAAATCGAGGTCCAGAAACTCGGCCTGTTCCAATTCGTTCTGAAGTTTTATCTCCGCAGGTTTCATCAAGCGACAATGAAAGGGAGCGCTGACGGGCAACATGACAGTTTTCTTGGCACCAGACTCACGAGCCAGCCGCGAGACCTCTTCAACGGCTTCCAAATGCCCAGCGATAACCGTCTGTTCCTTGCTGTTCAAGTTGGCAGGTTGTACAAGGCGCTCTCCAACAGAAACCCGGCCACACAGTTCGCGGATGTCATCCCCTTGCATCCCTATAATTGCCGCCATACCTCCCACCCCGACGGGAACCGCTTCCTGCATAAACCGCCCACGAAGCTGAACCAACCGTACCGCATCCCGAAAGCGGAGGGAACCCGCCGCGACGTTAGCGGAATATTCACCCAAGCTGTGCCCCGCCGCAAGCACGGCATTAATACCATTTCCCCTCAACAGATTCAAGGCTATTGTACTGTGGATGAGGAGTGCAGGCTGAGCGTTTTCAGTAAGTTTCAACTGCTCTTCCGGACCATTAAAACAAAGGCCCGCGATATCCAGTTCCAGCACCTCACCCGCCTCTTCAAATATCCGGCGGGCTTCAGAAGATGCATCATAAAATTCTTTTCCCATCCCCACGTACTGCGATCCCTGTCCGGGAAAAAGAAATGCGATTTTCGTTACCATCGGATCAATGCCGCGCCCCAGGTTAAACCCGCACCAATCACTGGAAGTAGGACAAGATTTCCCGGAGCGATTCGTCCCTCATTCCACGCCTCATGAAGCGCAATCGGAATTGATGCGGCTGAAGTATTTCCGTATTTTTCAATGTTTATAAAAACCCTGTCCGCCGTGATGCCTAGCCTCTCGGTCACCGCATCCATGATGCGCCGATTGGCCTGATGTGGAATCACCAGGTCCACATCTTTAGGGGTAAATCCATTGAATTCCAGCGCTTCCCGTGAAACCTCTGCCATACGCTTCACGGCAACCTTGAAGGTTGCATTACCCTGCATTTTAATAAAATAATCTCCCGCCTCGACTGATTTACAGGAAACTCCCGTTTTACCAATACCGCCGGGAACAATGATGAAGTCAGACTTCTCGCCGTCAGAATAAATATGCGATGAGAGCAATCCGCCGGATTCGCCGTTCTCAGTGCGCTTCAGCAGCGCGGCTCCCGCTCCATCGCCGAACAGGATGCATGTAGAACGATCGGCCCAGTCCACGATACGCGAATTGGTTTCACTGCCAATGACAAGAACATAGCGGTAACGTCCGCTTTTCAAGTACTGCTCAGCGATCGACAATCCGAACACAAACCCGGAACACACCGCCGAAATATCATAAGCGGCTGCGTTGACCGCGCCTATTTCCTTCTGCACGAAGCAGGCGGTGGAAGGAAATAGAATATCGGGCGTCGAAGTACAAACGATGATGAGATCGACTTCTTCCGGAGCAATTCCGGCAGAACTGAGCGCCTGACTTGCCGCTCCTGCTGCCAGAGTCGAAGACGACTCCCCCTCTCCAGCAATCCGCCGTTCACGGATACCCGTACGGGTGCGAATCCACTCGTCAGACGTATCTAGCGTTTTTTCCAAATCAAAATTGGTGAGGACCTTCTTGGGCACATGCATGCCCGTACCCGCCACTTCGACCTTGTACTGGGTAAATTTATTCATTCAGAAAATTAGGATCAGCTTTCAGTGGGTTTATTTTTAGGGGGTGGCTCTATTCCATCGGACGAAACGTTAAGATTTTTAGCTTCATCTGCCGGGAAAGCCATTTTTTTGATCTGCTTCCAGAAGGGCTCCTTGCTTCCTTCTAGATTGGATTCAATATCGTCCCGGATATGCTCGTTCATCTTCTTCTCAACCAGTTCACGAGCACGATTAACAGCATTTTTAATCGCCTTTGGAGATGAGCTTCCATGTGCGATGATACAGACACCATTCACGCCAAGGAGTGGCGCACCTCCCGTTTCGGAGTAATCAACCGATTTTTTGAATTCCATGAAATGTGACTTAAGAAGAAAATATCCGAGCTTGGTTATCCAACTGGCATGGAAAAGCTGCTTGAGATTGGTTCCAATCATCTCCGCCAGACTTTCACTGATCTTCAATGCAACATTCCCGGTAAACCCGTCACAAACAATGACATCTGCATTCCCACGGTAAACTTCTTTCCCTTCCAGGTTCCCCGTAAAATTAATGTGGCTGTTCTTGAGCATCCGAAACGCTTCTCGCGTGACTTCGTTGCCTTTACTGTCTTCTTCCCCAATGCTCAGCAACCCCACACCGGGCGTTTCTTTACCAAGAATATACTTAGCAAAGGAATGCCCCATGATACCAAACTGAAATAGATGGATGGTTTTACAGTCCACATTAGCGCCCGCATCAAGAAGGATGGCGGGGCCCTTTAATGTTGGTAACTGAATGGCAATGGCCGGGCGGTCAACTCCCTTGAGGAGTCTCAGGGTGAATGTGGAGAATGCAAGAACCGCCCCCGTGTTTCCCGCACTGACAAACGCGTCGGCATCACCGCTTTTAACCAACTCGAGGCCGACTTTGATCGAAGACTTCTTTTTGCTCCGTAGCACCTTGGCGGGGGACTCGTGCATTTCGACCACGTCTTCGGCATGCACAACTTCAATGGGGAGTTCCATGCGGTCGTCAAACCGGGATAACTCCGCCTCCACCTGACCGGAGATACCTGTTAAAACAATTTCAACACCATATTCTCTGGCCGCGAGCACAGCACCTTCGACGACGACTCCAGGGGCGTGGTCCCCTCCCATGGCATCAACCGCAATCTTCATTTAAGTCGGAGCTCCCGTCGAGCAGGAATGGCTCAGGGTTAAAGTAAGCCTGAATATTTGACTACATGTTTAGGGAATGAAACTGAGAACCATCTCCGCTCACCCGGGTGAACGGCCATATCAAAAAATTGACTGAGTATGCGGCACTGGGGATGAGAAGTGGGTGGTAGATGAGCAAGGCAAGCGACTCAGATAGCCTCGACCTCCATCACTTCTTTATCCTTGTAAAATCCACAATGGGGACACACGTGATGCGGAGCACGCATTTCGTGGCATTGCGGGCATTCGCTCATCGACGGCGCACTAAGCTTGTCGTGTGCCCTGCGCTGCCCCTGTCGTGACTTAGATGTTCTTTTCTTTGGAACTGGCATTGGTCATCCTTACTTGAATTTTTCTTTTAACGTCTTCAAAATTTCCAATCGAGGATCAATCGGTAGCTCCTTCGCACAACCGCAGGAGCCCTGATTCAAATTTACACCACACCGAGAGCAAAGCCCATTACAATCCTCGCGACACAAAAAAATGACGGGAACGGCTAGAAGAATCCCGTCACGCACCGACTGAGTCAGATCGACCCTATCATTCTCATAAAACTCGGTGTCTATATCCGCCGCGTGTAACTCAACCTCCCCAGCAGAAGTAACCTTGTTACCCAGAGGAACAAAATGCGACTTCAACTTGCTTTGAACCGGGTGACTGAACTGTTTCAAGCACCGCGAGCAGTTGAGGCTCAGTACCGTATCCACCCGTCCCGTGAGAAAGACCTCCTCGCTCAACCTGGTCAATACCCCGGAGACCTCAACGTCCTTATTTAAGAAACAATCCGCCTGATCAATACAAAAATGTTCTTTGCTTTTCCTAGTTTTGAAATCCAGGCCTTCGTCACCGATTTCATCAATATTGAAAACCATGACAGCGATCCACTGGAACGAGGAAAAGTTTTAGAAACCTTTAGAAATCCAATAGATAGACCCATCAGGCGGGATGTCACGGATGTTAGCTTGATTTATGGGGTGCAGTCAAGAAAAATCTAGGACACTCAGGCCCGTGGGTGATACTGGTCGTGAACCTCACGCATGCGTTCCTGAAGGATGTGGGTATAAATCTGCGTGGTGGAAATATCCGAATGTCCGAGCATCTGCTGAACCGACCGCAAGTCGGCGCCCCTCTCTAAAAGGTGGGTAGCAAAGGCGTGTCTCAGCGTGTGTGGCGACACCAGGGTGCGTATCCCCACTTTGACGGTGTACTGGCGGAGAATTTTCCAAAATCCTTGACGGGTCATCCGTTTTCCGCGCCTAGATACGAATAACTCGGCGGAGTTACGCCCATTAAGCAGGGCTGGACGTCCCTTCAACTTGTACAAGTTCACCGCTTCACGTGCTGCATCTCCCAAAGGAACCACCCGTTCCTTGGCTCCCTTACCCAGCGACCGCAGGTAACCTACCTTCAAATTCACGTCACTCCCCTTCACCGCTACAAGCTCTGAAACACGGAGTCCGGTTGCGTAAAGCAACTCCAGCATAGCGTGGTCACGGAGTCCGATAGGAGTTCCCGTGTCGGGTGCGGCTAGAAGCGTGTCCACCTCAGCCATCGACATCACGTCTGGGAGCTTACGCCAAGGGCGAGGAGATTCTAAAATTTCTGCTGGATTCTCCGGAATTAGGTTTTCAGAGAACAAGTACCTATAGAAGGATTTTATGGAAGACAGGTACCGCGCCACCGTGGACGAGGCCAGCCCATCCTCGCGCAATTTGAGGAGAAACGATCTAATATCGCGTGTGGTTACCGTCTCCAGCTTGTCTTTCGGAAAATACGCAGCGAAGCACACCATATCACGCCTATAAGCCACCACCGTGTTCGGAGATTGGCGCTTCTCGATTTTCAAATAATCGATGTATTCCCGGATGCGTTCATTCATTATGAGTTTACCGAATAATTTCAATTGGTTATAATACATGATACCAGTGGGTAAATCTACTGCACGGCCATTGCCGTCCCAATCAATATGATGTAGAATCAGCCCGTTTGAGCAAGCACCAAAGCCCCCCGACTACTTGGTCTCATGAAACAAACTACCGTGGTTCAACATGTTCAAGAACAGGAGAAAAAGTTTCTCGGGGCTACGGGCGAGCTTGCCAACCTAATGAATGAGGTCCTAGTAGGCGCAAAAATCATCTCCTTGGAGCTCAATAAAGCCGGCATCGGCGGAGACATTCTGGGTGCTACCGGAACCAGAAATGTCCACGGTGAGGCCGTACAGAAGCTGGACGACCTAGCCAATTCCACCTTTCTCAGCATCATCAGCAAGTCGGGGACCGTATGTGCCATCACTTCCGAGGAAATGGAAAATCCGGTCATCGTCCCCCCAGAGCAGGCCGGAAAGTATATCTTCATGATGGACCCGCTGGACGGGTCCTCAAACATCGACGTCAACGTCAGCACCGGAACAATTTTTTCCATCTACCGCAAGAAAAGTCCAGGTGACACAGTGACTGACCAAGATCTCCTGCAGAAAGGGGCCGATCAAGTGGCTGCTGGGTACGTGGTCTACGGTTCCTGTACTATGCTCGTGTACAGCTCGGGGCACGGGGTGCACGGATTCACTCTCGACCCTTCCCTCGGCGATTTCATTCTTTCGCACCCGGATATCCGGATTCCCGAGCAAGGAAACATATATAGCGTAAACGAAGGAAACACTGAAAATTGGGGAGATAAGCAGAAAAAGTTTATATCTTACTTGAAGGAAAAGGACAGGGCCTCGGGACGGCCCTACAAGGCTCGTTACATCGGTTCGTTTGTGGCCGACTTCCATCGTAACCTGCTCAAAGGCGGGATATTCATGTATCCCAGCGACACAAAGAATCCGAGCGGAAAATTAAGGTTCGAGTTTGAAGCGGGACCCATGGCGTTCATCGTTGAGAATGCCGGAGGCCGGGCCTCTACCGGCAGGGAACGGATTCTCGACATCACTCCCACAGACATTCACCAGTGTGTGCCTTTGTATATCGGCAGCCGTTTCGACGTGGAAGTAGCGGAAGAGTTTCTAAGAAATTAGTCTCACAAGTACCGAAAAATCTGGAAACAGAATTGCCTTGCGTTGTTTTACCATTAAATTGTTTCTGACCATCTTCTGATGGTCTAACCCCTCGCGCCCCTATTCAGAAATAGGAAGGGAATAAAAGATTGTTAATATGAGAATCCAGGCTATCCGAGGCGTAAAAGACATTCTGCCTAATGAAATAGAAAAGTGGCAGTGGGTGGAAAGCATAGCTCATACCGTTTTTGCGCGGTATGGGTTTAAAGAGATTCGTCCGCCAGTTTTCGAAAAAACCCAGTTGTTCTCCCGCGGTATTGGCGAAACCACTGACATTGTCGAAAAAGAAATGTACACCTTCGAGGACCGTAGCGGCGAAAAAGTGACCCTACGACCGGAGGGAACGGCATCGGTGGTCCGCGCCTTCATCGAGCATAAGATGTACGCAACACAGCCCCTATTGAAGCTCTACTACCTAGGCCCCATGTTCCGTTACGAAAGACCTCAGGCCGGGCGCTTCCGGCAGTTTTACCAAATCGGCGTAGAAGCGATGGGATCACACAATCCCGCCATTGATACTGAAGTGATGATTATGCTGATGGATTTCTTTCAAACGCTAGGCCTTGTTGGACTCAAACTGCAACTCAACAGCCTGGGATGTTCTAAATGCCGTCCAGAATACCGGGAGGTGCTCAGAAACTCTATTCGACACCACCTGTCTGACCTTTGCGACAACTGCAATCAACGGTATGAGAAGAACCCGCTGCGCGTCCTCGACTGCAAGGTGGAACGCGACCAGGAAATCGCTGCCGACCTTCCCAAAACCGCCGACCATCTATGCAGCGAATGCAAGAGCCACTTCAGCGAAGTGCAGTCGCTTCTAGATTTTACGAATATCCCATATAACTTGAATCACCAGCTAGTGCGCGGACTCGACTACTATACGCACACGACCTTTGAGGTGACCTCCGCCGAATTGGGGGCTCAGAACGCGATTTGCGGTGGCGGACGCTAC
>CAZVZT010000032.1:0-10273 GCA_964631515.1 uncultured Nitrospinaceae bacterium | reverse complement strand
TCGAGGGAACCAACAACAGGAAGGAAACAACAAAAGATAGAAAGTATCTTGAGCTCAACGTTGAAAGGTGTTTTCGCATTTCCAAACTCCTCGAAAATCTACAATTACTCCAGAACCAGTTCAAACCAGCTGGAGATGGCCTTCTGGCTTCCTGTTTCTCCTGCCGTACCGTTCCAAACGTTGAATGCGATAGGTACGGCCTGCCCGGGTAGGAATTGAACATCGTCCTGTTGTTCGGGAGTGGTGAGTTTGCGTTTGATGACGAGGGAGTATCGCCCGTAACGAAAAACGGCCTTTGATGAGAGGCCCTGACCGGAAGCATTTTGTTCGGACAGGTGCTCGATGCCGGTTGCGTTCATTTCGACAGCTTCCATGGGGTGAGAACTCCATTTCCACAGGTTGACCGGATGCTCAGCGTCGCCGTTTAAGAAATAGGGTCTTTCCGGGCGGGTACCGTTGGATACTGGAAACTGGAGGGCAATCGAATCCGGAAACTCCTGGGGTTCGGGTTCCTCGACCGTTTCTTCTTCAGGCTCGTCCACCTGCAGGTGCGCGGGCAGGGGAGGCGGCGGTGATTCTTTTAGTGTCGTCCATTTCTTCAAAATGGGATCGGCGGTGGGGTCGTCCCAGTGGATATAAAAGGCGATTTCCTCGCTGTTATGCACGGCCTTGGCGACCACGTTACTGGTGATCGGGTGGTACGATTTTTTGGATTGAATGATCTGTCCGCCCAGTGGATAAAAATGGGTATCGATGGTTTTCCATAACGGATCATCCGGGTCTTTAGGCAGAGGACCGTCGATTTTCTGAACTTTAAGGGTTGGGGCGACCGCTGGTTTTTGCGACGGCGCGAGAGTTTGTACGTAATGGACCAGGTCCCAGACTTGTTCATCCTTGAAGATGCGATGTGAAAGCATCGGCATCGCTGTTAGGGAAAGCCCTGTACGCAATGTGAGGAAAAGTTGTTTACGTTGGTTACCCCGCCGGAAGGTCCAGGGCTGGGTCAGGTTGCGCGGCCAGATGGCATCGGTGGGGACGCTTACGATTTTTTTGGTGGACGCTCCGTCGCTTCTTCCCCTGATTCCGTGGCAGGCGGAACAAGTCTGTACGAACAACTCTTTCCCCCGGGCGAGGCTGTCCAGCGTGAAGTCAGGCGGTTCTGGAACCGTGACGATTTTATGCGTTTTACCTTTTTTGACAAATTTCGCAAATTTCTTGGAGAGAGTTTTCAGGTAAAGCACCAGACTGTGCCGGTCGCTCGCGGGCAGGTGCCCCCACGCGGGCATGGTGGTGCCGGGTGCCCCGTGCGTGATCGCTCCGAAGAGGTCGCTGTCGGTAGGAATTTTGCCAAAGGGTGTGCTGCGAAACTTGATATGCCCCTTGGTGAAGTTTCTTGGGCGCGGACTCGAGGTGGCGGCGGCAGGTCCGTCGCCTTTCCCTTCGGTGCCGTGGCAGAGGGCGCATTTCTCGACATAGACCTGGCTGCCCCGTTCAACGGAAGGCTCGAGTGCGACAGGTTTGCCGGCGTAGGCCCGTTCCCGTGCAGCGGTGTAGATATAATGGATCACCTTCCACACCTCCGCCTCGCTCAATACTCCTCTCCAGGCGGGCATGGCCGAATTCCAAGGCTTATATTTTTTTGGTAGACCCAGACCGCCTGTCATGATTCGCCAGTAGGCGAAGGACTGGGGTTTGCTCAGAATTGATTCGGGGTGCAGGAAGTCTGCGGGTCGGGGGAAAAAACTTTTTCCGAAGAGACCGTTACCATCGAGAAGGTCGCCATGACAGAGAACACAGTTTTTAATGTATACCTCGGCACCTTCTTTAAATGCGCTGTCGGACCCCGTGACTGGGTTCTTGAGATCCTTAAGAAGAACCCGCCTGCCTTCGACACTGATCGCCTCGGGCATGTCAGCTGTTCCGGGTGAAGTGAAGGCGAGCAGGGGATGGATTGGCCCGCACAGAGTCAGGGCCAGCCCCATTATGGGAAGATAGAACCAGCGCCTACGAAACTGACCTTTCATGGTTGCCATAGTGCAGGGTCCGTTTATTATTTACCGACTTCCCTGCCTTTGGCTGTTCCGGGCGTCGCAGCGTCTTTTTTGATTCTTCCGGATTTGATCGTTTCGTAAAGTGGTCGGACTACTTTGTTTCCGTCAAACTTAAAGCTGAGATCAACGACGCCGTTTTCGGCAATATGGATTTTCCGGGTTTGGGCTTTCATCAGAAAATGCCATGCGCTGACGACATAATCTCCCGGTGGAATATTATCGATTTTGAAGTTACCGTCCACCGGGGTGGTGGCGTAGTACGGATTCTGGATCCGGTACCCCCAAGTCTGCATGAATTCGTGCATCCCACAGATCATTTGGAAGATTTTGTATTTTTTCTGGAAGGTTACAACTCCTTCGGTGACCGCCTCCGGAGGAATGGGGAGGTTTGTGATGATTTTTCCGCGCTCCGCCTGGTACACCTGGCTGTTGTGCATGACGGCGTCCACATTGTTGACCTTGAACGCCTCCCCTTGCCGGACCGGATTGACGTCCGGAGAAAATTTGCACTCTTCGGACTGGATTAAGATAGGTTCCTTGTTGAAGGGTTTGCCCGCTTCGACATGTTCCAAGCTAATAACCACATCTTTCAATCCGCCATCGGCAGAGATTATAAAGTCATCCAGAACACGGTTCATTTCGTCGTCAGTATCTATCTCCGCGCACATGTCGATGTTGGGGAAGAGGATGAGGTGGTAGACACGGGGGTGAGGCATCCTTCCCTCGAGGGTGACCTTGCCTTGAATGGTACCGCCATTGGTTACTTCGATTTCCTGGTAGGCCAGAGCACTCGCGCCGCTAAAGAGAAACGCAATTAAGACAGAGGTGGATATAATCAGATATCTGAAATTCATAACAATGTCGCCCCCCTTATATGAATGATTTTTCTTTTATAGAGCTATGTTCTATTTTTATTTTTTTGATGCTTCCGTCGCCACCTCGGAGAAATCAAAGTCAACTTTGACCTCTCCCTCCCCGACCGTAATGTTCCGGGTCAAGCTTCCCAGTGTTTCGTGCCAGGCGTTTAACTGATATTTTCCCGGGGGGATATCCGGAATCGTGAAGCTTCCATCTTTGCCTGAGACGGCGAAATACGAATTTTGTGTGACCACGACCCATGCCACCATCCACGAGTGCAGATCACACTCCACCTTGACGATTTCGGGTTCTTCCATTTCCTGCGTGTATTCCTCCTGATCCGGGATGAACATGATGTTGATCGGATCGTTCTCGAAGGAGTAGGTATGGATGTTATGGTTGATCGGGTCGCTGGTACGAATTTTTAATTCCGACCCTTGTGGCATGGCGATCGTATGAGGTGCGTAGCGGCAACCCACCTGGTCGAGGTGATATTCTCCGGGTTTGCTTTTAAGCTTCTTGCCCTCAAGTGAAATGACGGCATTAGCAAGCATTTTGTTTTCAATGATTAAAGAATCATTTACCACTTCCGGGCCGCAGGCTTTTTTGTATTTTCCGGTCTTGTGAGCCTGCATGGCAGGCGCCTCACCGGAAAAACTTGCGGTGCCCACCACGGTCCCGGCAAATGCTGCGTCGGAACTCAAAAGGACAATGAGAATGGGGGTTAAAATTTGCCACATAGCCAGACTGTTAACGAGTATTAGGTTTAACTCCTTTGTATTATAAAGGCAGAGCCAAGTCAAGGAAGAGTCTTTAGATATAAAGCTTTTGGGATCCTCGAAGACCCACACGGGAAGGGTGGGCAGCGCATCGGGGATGCGAGATTGCTCATGGGTTTGGGCTTCCATACCGATTTAAGCTGGTTTAGAATGTGGTAAGCACAATTATTCCTAAGTAAAGACCCTTGTTTGTTCTGTTTTATTCCAGTTTCCCTCAAAAGGAGCCGGGCTATGCATAAATTCCTGTCTTTAATCGTTTTTTCTGTATTTTTTGTAGTCCAACCCGCCCACGCCAAGGCCCCGCAGGCGGGGAGTCCGGCCCCGGATTTCTCATTGACATCGGTGACCGGGGAACAGGTTGCCCTTTCGGACTTGAAGGGTAAGGTGGTGCTGATCGGAATGTTTCACATCTGCGTCCCCTGCATGAACCAGGCGATGGAGTTCAACAAGGTGCGTCGCGAGGTCGATTCCGATAAGTTGGTGATTCTTGGAATCAACACCAGCGGCGACTCCAAGGAGGCGGTGCTGGACTACCTCAAGGGCTTCCCGGAAAAGGTCAAGTTCAGTTATTTTCTGGATCCGGGTCAGTCGGTTAACAAGGCTTATATCCAGAGAGATATGCCGACGGTACTGATCATTGATTCAACCGGGATTCTCCGGGCCAGGGCCCCTGCGGTTGGCGCCGGGCAACTGGTTCCTTTCATCAAAAAGTTATTGTAGGTCCTGGTGTTTTTAACACCCCGATTTTCTACCTGTCGAATGCTGCTCGAAACAGATAGGGGTGTGCCGCGCGCCAGTCCTCTCCCTAGAGTTCTATTTTTCTTCACCATCCTGTAAACTCAAAATCAGGTTAAGGACCCTTCAAAAAAATTCTCGTGATTTTTCGGATGGTGTCGATGCCGCTTGCTCTCGTTTTACGGGCGCTGGTTTATGGAAAACATCACTCAAGAACCGACTTAGGGTAGGGATTTGAACAGGATGATAGGAAAAACTAGAGGATCGGCCTCCACGCTTTTCTTGTCAGTGCTTCTTATCTCAACACCTTTTTCGGTAGAGGGATTTGATGGGGCGTTCGAGGGAAGGGTCAAGGCAGGGAGTGTGTATGTTCCGGATGCGCCGCTTGGATTTAAGGATTTCGACAGTGAGGTGGAACTGCGTCTGGGAGTTATCGGCAATGCTTTGAAAGGAAAACGGTGGCAGTTTGATTATGAACTGTCCGCCGATGCCAAGCAGGTGGACGGTCCGAGCGAACAGGCTTCTTTGAGGGAAGAAACAGACACCGACTTTCACCGCGCTTGGTTGCGCCTGAGTGATGAGCGATGGGAAGTAAGGGGTGGGCGGCAGAAAATCGATTTCGGTTCCGGATTTATTTATAGGCCGTTGAGCTTTTTTAATACACGCGATGTGACCGGGGTGGTTCCTGAAACCCGTGGGGTGGATGGGGTGCGGTCCACTTACTTTATAAACGACACCACGTCGGTGCAGGGCTGGGTCGTCCCTGCCAAGGCCGGTGAGCGGGTGATCGCCGGCCTGCGGTGGGAAGGTTTGCTTGGGGAAGTGGAATCGGGGTGGGTCGCGCAGTACCATCCAGAATCTGATCTTTCCGACCTTCCCCAATTCGGACAGGAGCTGATCCAGTTTGGTTATCACTTTAAGGGGGAGTATGCCGTTGGCTACTGGACCGAGGGGCGGGTTGACGTGGAGCGAATCAATGGACGCCACCCTCTTCGTTTCGACTCGGTACTGGGGACTGACTTCACTTTTGATGTGGGTGACGGTCTTCATGTGCTGATAGAATACTTCTTCTCGACCCGCGAGCCTCAATTCACCCAGGAGGAGGCCCTGAAAGGGGATCGAACTCTTCATCAGTTTGGTGTTTTGTTTGATCAGCCGGTGGGGGCAGATATCACGTGGCAGGTGTTCGGACTCTTCGATGGTCGGGATGGCAGCTTTCAAATCATACCGCAGGTGGAATACGCTTTGACCAGCGAGGTGTTCCTGTATCTCTCCGGACGCTGGGGGGGGACTTTGAAAACCGACCGCAGGAACGGGAGGCTGTTTGAGGAAACCGAAACATTCAGCGGAACAGAACCTAATGTGGGCCTGACCGTCGTCGGATATTTTTAGTCGTCATCATCGTAATTTTAAGCGCTATGGGTTCATCACTCATTAAGTTGAATGGAATCAGCAAGGTGTATCGGGTCGGTGGTGAGGACTTTGCTGCGCTCCACGAGATCAACCTGGAAATCGAGCCGAAGGCATTCATGTCGTTCGTGGGGCCTTCAGGGTCGGGCAAGACCACCCTCCTCAACCTGATCGGTGGGCTCGACACGCCGTCCACAGGCGATATTTTTTTTGGGGACGTGCGTCTGGGGAGCATGACACCAGGTGCGCGGGCGCGTTACCGCAGGGAAAATATCGGTTTCGTGTTCCAATCCTACAACCTGCTTCCCGTCTACAACGTCTACGAAAATATTCTATTCCCGTTTTTGCTCAACAGCCGAAAGGAACCTGAAGTTCGTGATCGGGTGATGGCCATGGTAGAGCAGGTGGGTTTGATGCCGCAGGTCCGCAAGAAGCCGACGGAACTTTCAGGCGGACAGTGCCAGCGCGTGGCTATCGCCCGTGCATTGGTGAAAGAGCCAAGCTTGATCCTTGCCGATGAGCCCACCGCCAACCTGGACAAGGAAAACTCCTACCAGATCTTGGAGTTGATGTGTGAATTGAATAAAAACTTTGATGCGGCGTTTATCTTTTCTACGCATGACGAGAAGGTTACGAAATATGTCCGCCGGGAGGTCAGACTGGAGGATGGATATGTGCATTCCGATAAACAGCGTAACGGATTTGGAGATTTGGAATGATTCTTGGGATCGCCTGGAAAAATTTTTATAGACAGGGGGTTCGTGCTTTTCTGAACGTTTTCGTGACGGCGCTCACCATTATTATTTTAATATTCATGTTGTCCCTGCTCAACGGATTCCAGATGCAGGCCGCGCGCAATATGGGCATAACCGATATAGCGGGTGGGCAATATCGGGCTCCTGGTTTCGATATCCTGACTCCGACGGAATGGGAGAACCAAACGCTCAAGGTTCCGGATGAATTAAGCCGTTTGTCCCACGAGGAAAAGGCTGAGGTGCTGATCCAACAGGGACAATTGTTTCCCAACCGGCGGCTGTATCCCGTTCAGCTCCGTGGAATGGAGATTGAACAGTCTCTTCTTGAACTCCCGCTTGGGGGGCTGAAGGTTTATGGTCCGGAACCGGGCGAGGTGATTCCGGTTGTGGTGGGTGTGCGCATGGCGGAAAAGGCGCATTTGGAAAAGGGCTCGATCGTAGTTCTTAAATGGCGCGATCGGAATAACGTGGTGGATGCACGGAACGCACAGGTAATTGATGTGGCTGACTTCATCAACCCGCGGGTGGATGAAGGGGTGGTATGGATACGACTTGATCACTTACGCGCCATGACGGTGCGCCCGGGCGAAGTGAGTTGGGTGGCTGTCAGCGAATTCAGGGGGCCGGTCTCAACCATGGAGTTTCATACGGTGGAAATGCTCATGGCTGATTTGCTTGCACTGTTGCAGCAGGACAGGCGCAACTCGAGAATCCTCTGGGCAATTCTGATGTTCCTTGCGGGCACGAGCGTATTCAACACGCAAATTCTAAATATATTCAAGCGGCAGAAGGAAATTGGAACGCTCATGGCCTTGGGAATGGATGCGCAAAAGATAGTTCGCCTGTTCACCCTTGAAGGAAGTCTGGCAGCGGTTGGCGCCGTGGTTCTTGCGGCGGTTCTTGGGATTCCGTTTTTCATGTGGTTTCAGAGCGTTGGACTCGATGTTTCGCATTTGAGTGCGTCGACCATGCCCGTACGCGAGCGGTTATTTCTCGATTTTCAGTTCTGGGAGATCACATGGTCAGTGATGATGGTTGTGGTTTTAATGATCCTTGTTGCCTGGTGGCCAGTAAAAAAAATTTCCCGTCTCGACCCTACCTTGGCGCTTAGGGGAAAGGGGATTACATGACTTTTAGTGTTCTACGAGTTGTGCAGGTTTATCTTTCTAAATTCAATTTCCTGGAGTTTAAAACCATTTTCAGGAAACTCCTCTACTTTCCCTTAAGAGAGTGGGTACGAGGATATTCTTTTTTCGGGTTTGAAGTACTTCACAGGGGAAATGATGCAGTAATTTTTTTGCCCCACAATAACCTCGTTTTTCTAAGAGTTACTTTGTCGTTTTGGAAAAGGAGGTGGGTGTGATCCGCTGGCTTGTTAGAGGGATGTTACGCGACCGAACACGATCACTGTTTCCTTTTACTGTGGTGACCGTAGGGGTGGCTCTGGTGATTGTTCTGGTCGGATTCATAGACGGAGTGCTCATGGGTATGATGGACATGACAGCCTACCTTGATACGGGGCATCTTCGTGTCGTTAACAAGCCCTTCTACGATGAGGAACATTTGAATCCACTGGACCGGGCGCTGGGGTCACAAAAGGAAACTGGACGCTGGCTCAAGGACAATAGCAATCCGCAAATTGAGTGGGCCCCGCGTATTCGCTGGGGCGCCATCATGGATGTTCCGGATGAACGTGGCGAGACCCAGAGCCAGACCCCGGTGGTGGGAATGGCGCTGGACCTGCGTTCGCCGGACTCACCTGAGTTGGAACGTTTGAATCTTGCTGAATCGCTTACCCATGGACGCCTCCCAAACCGGCGGGGTGAAATTATCGTGGGCTACCAGTTGGCACAAAGCTTGAAACTTGAGTTGGATAAACCGGTAACTTTAATCGGACGGACCTTCGACGGCGGACTGGCTACCGACAATTACGTGGTGGTTGGATTTGTCCGCTTCGGAGTTTTTTCCATGGACAAAAAAATGGCTCTTATTGATCTTGCCGATGCGCAGGAGACGTTTTACATGCCGGATATGGTGACCGATTGGCTTGGGTATTTTCCAACCCGTGTTTCGTTTCTGGATTACGAAAAATACCGATCCCAATTGGATTTGCGTTTGAAGGAGCTTGTGGAACATGCTCCGCCTGGTTGGGCGCATGACGACATCCCTCTGGCACTTTCGATTCTCGACCAGAGAAACATAGGCTCTATTACGGACACTTTCTTGGTCGTTCATAAATTCATCATTGGAATCTTTTTGTTCCTGATGGCGGTGGTCTTGTGGAATGCCGGTATCTTGAACGGAATTCATCGCTACGGGGAGATGGGACTTCGCTTGGCGTTGGGGGAAACTCATTCCCGATTGATTGGAACATTGGTTGCCGAATCTCTTGCGGTGGGTGTGGTTGGATCTGTGGCTGGTTGCGCGCTTGGGGGTGCTTGCACTTATTTTCTACAGGAGGTTGGACTAAACATGGGGGACGCGTTTGCTCAGAGCGGCCTAATGTTGAACGATGTGGCCCGTGCCCGGTTGAGTGTTGATGGTTTTGTTCGTGGTGTCATTCCGGGGCTCACTGCCAGTGTTCTGGGCACACTGGTTGCGGGGTTGGCAATTTTTAAACGCTCGGAGGCTAACCTTTTCCGTGAATTGGAGGCAGGGTAGGGGGCGCGGCTACAGAGGTAAAGAAGGCTTGAATAGTGGGAGGAGTATGATAGTATGAAGTTGTTCTAATTTTAACGGAGGTTGTTATGGGAGCTGAGAGTCCACCTAAAGGTTCAGTTTCATAAGACAAACTTTAATTCCGATATGAATTGGAATATGCCCGGTCTTGACCGAATGATTAAAAGACGGGTCAACAAAAGAGATAAAAGCCCCACAACCCTGTAACAGGGTTGATGGGGCTTTTTAGTATTATGGGTTGATAGAATAAAAGAGCTGGTTTTAGCTTTTTTCCCTCCCGCTAAGAAAACGGTAGGTCTAAGCTTCTTCTTTCTGTCTGATCGGTTAAAAAAACGGATCCATTCCAAGATAGGTGGTTCTATAGATTTTTTTCTTGGCAATAGCAATGGAACAACAGGGGAAGACAGGCAAGGTAAATCTGAATAATCAATTCTGGAAGCTATGAGACTGCACTACCTGCAACATGTACCCTTTGAGGGGTTGGGCAATATCGAAACTTGGGCCAAAAATAAAGGTTTCCATATAACCCGGACGCATCTTTTTGATGACGAGCCTTTTCCATCGACTGATGACTTTGAGTGGCTGGTAGTCATGGGTGGGCCGATGAATATTTACGAAGAAACTGAGTACCCATGGCTGGTTAAGGAGAAGAAGTTTATCGAGGAATGCCTGAAACGAGATAAGTTTGTCTTGGGTGTTTGTCTCGGAGGACAATTGATCGCCGATGTTCTTGGTGGAAAAGTCGTTAAGAATAAGGAAAAGGAAATTGGCTGGTTCCCGGTATCATTGACGGAGGGGGATGGGGTGGGTTCTCCTTTTTTTAAAGGTATCCTTTCACCGTTTATGGCATTTCATTGGCACGAAGACCGGTTTGAACTGCCAGCAAGCTGTGCGAGATTGGCCGAAAGCCAAGGGTGTTCCCACCAGGCGTTTGCATACAATAACCAGGCGGTTGGCCTACAGTTTCATATCGATTTAACCTGTGAGGGAGTGAAAAAACTTATTC
>CAZVZT010000031.1:0-10517 GCA_964631515.1 uncultured Nitrospinaceae bacterium | reverse complement strand
CTCTCCAACGCTCTCTCCCCGGAAATACGCCATAATGCCCGTTATCCCCTGCTCAACAATTTTAGCGGGAGGATCGGTCAGGGGGTTATCATACAAGGTCAGTTCATCCAATTTGGTCAGGTCCGCAATCTCCCGCGGAAGGGAGGTCAGCTTGTTGCCTACCAGTTCAAGCCTTTCCAGATCGGTCAGACTTCCAATTTCTGGGGGCAGGGTCGTGATTTGGTTTTCTTCCAGATAAAGTTCTCGAAGACTAGAGAGCCTTGCCAGGTTGGGGGGAAACTCGCTAATTTGGTTGTTCCCAAAGTTAAAGACCTCCAAGCTGGAAATATTTCCAATTTCCAGGGGTAAACCGGTGAGTTGGTTGCCGCTCACGTCCAACAATTTTAAATGTTTGAGTTTTCCGATCTCACCCGGAAGGGAGTTCACCTGGTTGATACTCAGGTCGAACTCCGTCAGGCTACTGAGATTTTCAATCTCGGGCGGCAGAGTGGCAAACCGGTTCTCTCCGATGGAGAGGTATTGAAGGTTACCCAGCTTCCAGAACTCTTGAGGCAGGGCCCCTAACTGATTTCCGTCAAGATTAAGCTCGATCAAATTGACAAGCCCGCCTATCTCCGGTGACAGGCTCGTAAAATCGTTACGATCCAGGCTAAGCTTTCGAAGTTTGGCGAGTTTTCCAATCTCTGGCGGTAGCGTGGTTAAGTTATTGATGCCCAGGTCCAGCACTTCCAGGTTGACAAGATTACCAATCTCCGGCGGCAACGTGGTGAGTTCATTGTCAGAAAGTGAAAGATGCTGGAGGTTGGTGAGTTTTCCAATCACCGGCGGCAACTGGGTGAATTCGTTGAAATCAAGATTTAGCCTCACCAAGTTTGTGAGATCCCCGATCTCCGGCGGCAACTCTGAAGCGTCGGCCCTTGAGAGGTCAAGCTCCTTATGATTTCCTTCCAATGCTTCTTTTATGTCTTGAGCCAATTCGGATTCCATATATTCCTCTCGTGATTATTCTAAAACCAACCCATACCGACCAGTGCTTCCCCTGCTAAAGATCAGGATTGCAGGACGAAAATTCCCCTTAAGTTGAATAATTGTTTCCTGCTCATTCAGTATCATTCGAGCACACCCGCACTTCGATCGGAGCGTGACCTAAGCTTTCACCGCCTTTTGCTTCGAGATAATAAAATATTTTTTCATCTTCACATCTTCATTGGAAAAGTGGGTCATGAGCCAATCCCTTAGAAAACGAACTAAATGGGGGGTCTTGAGATTGCATGCTCCCGATGAATCCGAACTGTTTGTACCATCTTGAAAGTCATCATGGATCTGTTTGATCTGTTTCATCAAGTCCGCGTGTTCTTTTTTATGTGCATCCCGCTCTGGGTAATCTATTTCAACTTGGTATTTTTCTTCTCTCTGAAAATGTTTGTAGCTGTAATCGAACAATTGAGAAACATAGGTTGACAAAGCCTCACAGGAGACCTCGCAATCCATTGCGGCCTCGATCGTATTGATAATACTGATAAGGTACTTGTGGTCATTATCAATCTTTACGTCTCCAACGCTCATTTCGTCCTGCCACGTGACGACCATCTGCTTTTCCTCCAGAGTGGGTTGGTTGTGAGGCCCTCGATTCACCACCCGCCCAGAAATGGGCAGTAAAAAAGAAACCGTCGACTTCCACCAACACGTTCAAAGGAATCCCCGGAAGGGTCAGGAAACAGAAACTCCCACCGGATGGACTTTATTTTTCCAGCGACGAACATCCTTCATGAATTGCTCAATTTTCATCTCCCTGTCATTTGGAAAAATGACCCTGAGGGGCTGGGGTAACTTTTTGTCCTGTGAATAAAAAAAGAAGCTTTCATTCTCAATCTTGTAAACGTTATGGAAAGTGCGGTACTGGGCAGAGCCGCTGATGAAATCCCAGTTCGCCGTCTGGTTAACCAATCCGTGTAACTCCGAGCAACTGATCCCTTCATACAAATTGATCTTGCCGGCACGGCCCTTTTGCATCTCCGGCTCTTTAGAAAAATCTACTGTCCATATATCGGAAACCCCGTCCATGCCGAAAACTTCCAGTTGATAACTGATCTTCCAGTGCCGCCACACTTCCGCCATCTCGTTTTGAAGCATTCTTTGGAGCATCTCTCCTTCGACAAATCGGATCACATCCTGCCTTTGCTCTTCGTGCGTAACCTTATCCTTCGCTAATGTTCTTATCGGGGGAACCGATGCGACGGGCTTGAACTCGACCACGGATTTGTCATTTTCATCGATACGCACAAAGTCGGAACCCTGCGGCCGCATCTCAACTCCCTGGCTGGAAATTTCTGCCACGTCGCCATGGGCAAACGGGCTTCTTTTAACCTCGGGACAAAACTCAGACAGGTCATTCAGGAACTGCTGCGGGGACGTCGGAAATGAAAGATTATTGAGGAAGCCAAATTCGTCGCTATAGCGGAATGCCGCCGACCCGGGGAGAATAAATTTGGGGTTCAGCATTTTAACCATTTGCAGAAAGGACTGGTACTCCGTAAACGGAAGCTGAAGCGGTCGGTGAAAAGCAAAATTTCCCTCCAGAAGGGTCTCAAACCGAACATGGGCCAAGTCTATGTGACCCCATGATTTTTTGATGTTGTTAATCACCTCGGGCGTAACAACCGAGTCGACCTGGTTCCATATGATGACCTCACCATCATCAATGATAAAACCATTCTCGGGGGGCTCGCCCCAGGGAAGAATGGAAGGCGTGAAGGTCAGGGTAATATCTTTTATCTTATGCGGCTTGCCCGGTTCCACCACCTCGATGTCCGCGTAATCGAGTTCCCCCATGATCTCCAGCAGGATCTCATCCGGAGGAGCAAAAACCTTCACATCGGGGGAGAGGATTTTTGAGTTTCTAAGGTAGGCCAGGGTGCGAACGTCAAAATGGTCCATGTGGATATGGGAAATATTCAGAATATCCACCTGGGGTATCTTCTCAAAATCCAACACGATGCTCGGGCAAAGGACATTGATTTCCTCCCAGTGCGGATCAAACCAGATAGGGTCCGTCAACATCGTGCAGTTCTTGGATTGAATCAACAGGCAAGCGTGCCCGACGTAGGTGGTTGTAATCATCTAGATTCACTTAGAAAAAGGGATTACTAAAAAGGGCGTCCTCCTTTAGGTAGCCCGGCTCAAAATAAACGACCGCCTCGATCAGGTCTCAATATCTCATGTATACATTTGAGTCCCCTCCGAGAACGGAGACAAGCTCATCGTTTGGTAGAAAACGTCCATGTGTTTCCTCTGGTACTCCAGGTACTGCTCGAATTCCGATATTCCCTGAATGATCAGGCTTACTTTTTTATGTCGCGGGGAGTAATTGGCCGCCCGGTGCATCCGGGTCGTGTCCAGTTTATAAACAGCAAGCCGTTCCAATGGATACAGCCTGTCTTCCACTTCGATGCCGGACATCCCATTTTCAGAGTCGGTGACGTCTATGACAAACCGATCCGCATTCTCTCCCGCGAGATCCCGGTGGTAATGCATGAACGATCCTGGGTCGGTGAACGTTATGGACACCCTCATGATAAAAAACTTCTTGTAGTATTCCGTGAGGAACAAGTGAACGGCCCCGACCAGGCTTCTTGTCAAATGCTCATCTTTCTTATCCTGGCAGGGTGGTAAAACATTGGTGTGGATCGCGGTTTTCACAAACAGTTCATAATCTCCGGGGTTCTGGAAGAATCGTTTGAAAATGTCATCGTAAATAATATATTTGTTGAAGTAGGGATTTTGTTCATCATCATCATCATCCGAAAGGACATGCGTTTTTGGCAAATCCAACCCGTTGACGTAATGAATAAAATCGTCCACCAGATTTTCATCCAACGGAAAATCACCTACCTTCTCAACGAGTCGATATTCTGAGTTCATAATTTACCTCCATTCGTGTCCTTACATCCCGACGATCCGGACATCGACCAATGCAACCGACCTCCAGCTCTCCCAACCGCCGTAAAACACCGTAATCAAAGAAAAAGAGCCCAACCTAAAGGTTGGGCTCTTTCCGATGAGTGCTGCTGGTACGACCTTTCAAAACATCACATTCTTAGAGCAAGGTCGGAAAGAACCACATCACTCCGCTGGCGCATAATTCCGCCCACCAACAGTGAAGGCGTCATAGATATAGGCCAAGACCTGCCAGCGCTGCTCTTCCGACAACCACTCTTTCCAGCCTTTCATCTTGGTTTTCGGAACACCTTCGGAAATCCGCCAGAACAGATGGCCGTCGGTGTAAGAGTTCATCCTATTTGCGACACGGAAGTCACGGGCTTTCTTGGCTTTGGGCCGTCCCGAAACCCCGTGGCATTTGGCGCATTTCTGCTTCTTGATGTTTCCTTTCTTGGTTTTAACATCAAAACCATCTTGGTACAGCACTTTCCCTGCCGCGACCACATCCGGATTGCCCCACCATCCTGCCGGCATCGCTTTGGATTTGTACTCATCCGGAACAACAACGACTTCCTTCTTCTTCTCGATGTAGTGATGACCAGGATCCTTCAACACCCACGTCTCGAAGGGGTCGTTGAGGCCGTAGGGATACCCAATCTCCCCATACTTGGCAGGTCTTGCGTCGGCATAGGGCATCGAGTCGCTGCTCATACTCTCCAAGAATGCGACCAGCGCCGCTTTCTCGCTTGTGAGCAGGCCCAGCGGCTGGATCATGGCGTTCTTGTTGGGATGCGGTCCGCCGCCCATGTCGTAGAATTCCACGATCTCGGCCAGGGTGCTCATCGTTCCGTTATGCATGTAAGGACCGGTGTATTTCAGCTCCCTGAGTGACGGGGTACGGAAAGCCCCTATGTCCTTCTTCTCCTTGGTGACCATATAGCGCCCCGTGTCAGAGATGGTCTTGTCCCACATGGGCAGTCCAATGATCATTTGCTCATAACGCAGTCCGACCTGGCGAGTAGGATTGGTCGACAGTTCGGGGTGATCCGGCACGCCGATGTTATAGTAATTGCTGTCGCTGGCCAGCGCACCGTTATGACAGCGAATACATTTTCCCCGAGTCAGAAATACTTTCATTCCCTTTTTCTGCTGGGCAGTCAAAGCCGATCCATCGCCATTCATAAATCGGTCGAAAGCGTTGCTCTTTGGATTCGAGGTCAATGAACTTACAAACTTACAGATGACTCTTTGAATCTTACCGAAATAAATCGTCCGATCAATGCCGAACAGCTTCTGGAACTCCGCGTAATATTCCGGGATCTGACGCGTCCGCTCTTCGATGTACCGTCCGTCGGCGTTCATGAAAAGCTGCGACGTCATGTGCGTCCGACTCGTGGTGTCACACGCGTTGTTCGAACCCATCCACATCTGCTCGCGTTGCCGGTTGGCATTGATCAGCGACGGCGCATTTCGGAAGTGCGCCGTTCCCGGGTAACCGTTGGACAATTGCTTACCATCGCCAAAACCCTTCTCCGGCACATGGCAGGTAGCGCAGGAATCCGACGCGTCCCCGGTGTAGCGATTATCAAAAAACAGCTTCCGGCCCAGTTCCACCTCGGCCTTATTCAAGTCTTCCTGAGCTAGAGGTCCCAGTGGGGGATATCCGCTCCAAATGGGCTTCGAGTGACTACCTTCGCTCATACCAGCTGAAACTGACGAGCTCGCTATGAACAAAGCGACTAGGATGACGCTCAAGCCTCCCATCCCGATGATGAACCTTTTACTTCGCTTCATTTTCATAACCCACCACCTTCCTTTCGGTTATTTTTATTTTTCAGCGGCTGCACCGCATCCATTCCACTTGTAAATATCAAAAGACCAGGATTTGATTGATCTCTCATCACGAGGTTCCTCATCGGCCTTGACCTGCACCTGAAAAGGTGAAGCTGGCTTCTGCGGATCCGCCGTCACCAACAGTGATTTCCGTCTTCTGTTCACCGAGGATCGGATGCCATGCCACTAAGTTATATTTTCCTGCAGGAATTCCATCGATCTTATAACTTCCGTCCTTTGCCGCCATGGTCCAATAGGCGTTGGTTGCTACCCGGAGCCAGGCATGCATGAAGTCATGCTGATCACACTGAATCTTTATGACGTTGCCCTTTTTGACCCGAAGTTTCTTATTCAGCTTGTTTCCTTTTTCGGGCAGGCCCACGTTCCACAGGCTGCGTCGAGCTTGACCGCGCACTTCGAAGGGATGCGGGTTATGAATGACTTCGTCATTGTTGATGATCTCAATACCTGGGGCATTCTTCTTTCCTTTTCCCAGCTTTTCTACAACAGCCGTAAACGGTAAAAATGCGCAGTCCTCGCCAACCATCTTAGCCTCGGCAGCTGCCATGGCCTTGCCGCCCTTCACCCCTTCAACCAGCACGGCAACGCCCTGCACCACGCCCTTTTTGACTGTGATATGGAAGAAATCTCTCTCCGCACCGCAGAATTCAGGGTTTTTGGAGACCGTAAAATGTTCAGCCGGGGGGGGAGTCCCCTCGTACGAGATCTTTCCCGCAACGGAACCGCCCGCGGCATAAACATTGCCCGCTTGCGCAGTCCCGACCAGGAAAACCAGAGCTAGCAAAACAATCATTCGGTTCATAACTTTCTCCTTACGGTTGATCACTATTAAAAGTTTCTGTCCCGGCTCCCACCTCACAGACACAGGTGGGAGCCATTATCGTTACACGAGTTAAACCTTCTCCTTGAAGGTCATGCGCTTCTTCAAGTAATCCGGAAGGGTACCGATCTTTTTAATGACAGCCTTCCCGAGTTTGTACCGCGGTGCGTTGGTCAGCGGATCTGCCACCGCAGGCGACAGGGAGTTGGACGCGCCCCCGCCGGGCCAGTTGAAGTACATGAAGGTGGTGCCTGGCGGAACGACACCGGTCACGTAGACCATGGCCGAGGCCGACCCCTGGGTTGTCTTGATGTACCCATCCTTCTTGAGGTTCTTAAACAGGAAGTCCTTGTGCCGGGCGCGGTAGAAACCGCCCACCTGGACGAAGACTTCATCGTTCTCCATCGAGACCAGGTCGCCATTTGAAATTCCCCTGTCAGCGGCGTCCTTCGGATTCATTTCGACGAAATTCATCGGGTGCCGCTGCATGATGTAGGGTTTGCGCATATCATCGAAGACGGACTGCCAGAGCTCGTTGTTCCGTCCACAGGTGACCCACAACTCTTTCTTCTCCGGTTTGGGCTTGATCGCATCGTAGAAGTCACCGAACAGGTTCCAGTCGACCTTGTGGAGAATCAGTTTTCCGGATGGTTTGGTGAAGCTTCCCGCCCTTTTGAGCTTGACGGTGATCCCCTGACCGGATTCGATATGCACGTGGGGATTGTGCAGACGCTTGGTCTCGATCAACTTGTTGTCGTGCAGGCGAAGCGGCAACTGGTACCCCGTCGCGGCCCGCTTGCGCAGAACGTCGTAGGGGGACTTGTTGTTAAGCGCTGCCCACTTCACCAACGGCGCCAAGTCCTGCCGGCTGTTACGGGTGAATCGGGCCAGTTCCTTGAAGACATCCTCCGACGTCTTCCAGTCGTAGCCGTCAAAACCCATTTTCTTGGCGATTTGCTGGATGATCCACCAGTCCGGCTTGGCATCCCCTGGAGGATCGTAGAACTTCGAGTAGATCCTGAGCTGCCGTTCGCCCTGGGCACGCGTGAAGTTCTCTTCACCCCAGGTCGCAGCAGGCATGACAAGGTCAGCAAACTGGTTGCCGATCGTCCTTAAATAGATCTCGTTGTTGATCAGCACCATGTCGCCGGCATCGGCCCGGGCTTTCAGCGTCTTGATGACGTGTTCGACATCAAATTTCTCCACCTGATGCTTACTGCCTGTGGTGTGATCCTTGATGTAGTCAGCCAGGTCCTGGGAACCCTGCATGGCTTCGATCCAGTTGGTTCCGATGACATACATAAAGCGGACGTGTCCGCTCCTGACCCAGTTGTCCACGTTCAGCGCCTTGCGGCCGATCTTGCCAAACCGCTCGGGAGTTTTCGACCGGGGATAACCCGCGGCGTTCACGCCACCGCGCTGATGTCCGCCGGCGCGGCCGATGACCTGGCCGTCCCGGGTCCCGGCGCCACAGATGATGGCCAGGTTGCCGAACGAAATGGTGTTGAGGTAGTTGTTGGACCAGTAGTTGCCCTTCTCCAGCATGAAGGACGCCTTGGGGCGCTTCTTACTGCCGGCGCCGGTGAGAATCTTACACGCGTTAATAATATTCTCGCGCGAAATACCGGTCATCTTCACGGCAACATCCATCTCGGCGTATTTTTCCTTCATGAGCCACTTCGTCCACTTCTTAAAGTTGGTACCCCACCGAGTGCTGCGCCACTGCCAAGGAGTGTTTCTGGTTCCCCGGCCCATGCCCCAGTCGATTTCCTCGGAGCTGGCGGCCCAATGGTCGATATGGTGCTGGTCCTGCCAACCCTGTTCGATGATGTACCGGCACATGGCATTGTGCAAAATGGCGTCGGTTCCGACGTTCACCTGCAGCCACAGCCCCTCGTTTTCCTCGGCCCAGGTGACTCCCGGTGACTTCCGGGGAAGCACCATGACCAGTTTGGGTCTTCCTTCCATGATGTGCTCGGTGAACAGGACCGTCTTGGTCTCATAGGGATCCGTCCCCGAGATGAAAATCACGTCGGATGCCGACCAGTCATCGTAGGAGGGACCAAACGTGTCGATGCCCATGTCCTCAAGCCCGGAAGCGTCATCCTGGGCTGAAGCTTTGTCATGATGGGCGTAGACCGGCGTCTCAATACTTTGCAGGGCCAGCTTGGTGATGGCGTAGGTGTTCTCGTAGAACTGGTAGGAGTAGGCTTTTACTCCGTAAGCCATCTCACCGTACTTGTCGAACACGTAGCGTCCCACTTCGGCCGCGATGGTGGTAGCGTCGTCCCATGAAATGGGCTGCAGGACGTTTCGCACCCTCAGCAGTGGCGTTTGCAGGCGGTCCTTTGTCGCCCTCCAGGGGCTGTAGCATTTCTGGGCGATACCTCCGCCCCGAACGCTGTGGTTTCCGGACCGGTTGACCCGTTCACTGATGGCCGGGGTCACAATACAATTGTGCGGCTCACCGTTCTTCAGAACGATCGTATGCTGGTTGGGACTGGGCCAACTGCCAACCAGTGATTCTGTGCGTGGGTAATCCACTCCAAAGGCGTTTTCACTTGCCTTGGGCCCACCTTCTTTTCCTACCGGCCACGTGATCGCCCTATAGGCACAGCCGACGATACAGTAGTCGCAGGCGGTGGGGACGATCTCCGCATCCGCAGGAGGAACCGGTACTCGATCCTTCGGCAGATCTATCGAAAATGTCACATTGCTTCCGGCGTTACTCATGAGTCATTACCTCCTTTATCTGGTTAATTCCATATTTGGAGCTTCTGTAATCATGCGTTGGCTTAAATTGGTTCATGGGCTAGACTCCCTGTAAATTGTCTTGGTACCCGTAAATCAGTCCCAACACGCCCACCGCGTAGATGTCATCTCCATCCACTTCCAGCACGATCTGCGGAAGGTTCTGGACTGCGGAAGCGGTGATCATGATCCCGTGTTTTGTCAAATCAAATCTGGAAAGATGAAACTCGCACGGTCCCAGTGACTTTTCTTTGGGATTGTATTGGTCCTCGAGCGGTCCGCCCTGATGAGTACAGAAAGCGCTGAAAGCTACGACATCCTGCTTGGAACCGACTCCGCCCATGGCCTTCTCGCCCAGTTTGATCAAGAGACCCTTCTGACCATCGGCATTGCCGGGGTACCGGATCTTGACGGGACGATCCGTCTTGAGCGCACTCAACTTACCCACCTTGGTGCGGGGGTAGCGAATGGTCCGGGCAGCTACTGCCGCACTGACCATCCCCTGACCTGCTGCTGCCTTGCCAGGAAACATCGTTCCGGGCAGGAGCATGGAAATAGCTGCGAGTCCACCCACCTTCCCCCCGGTCATCAATAATTTCCGGCGAGACATACAAGGGGTCTCGAGAGGAGACTCTTCCTGAGTTGCATCGACCTCTTGTTTCTCATTCTCGATCTTACTCATATTCCTTCTCCTTATTTTTCATGTTGTTTTGTTTATTCAAAATGTTCATCAGCTCAATAGATCACTTCTTTTTCGTTGCTTTCGCAGGCATCTCAACCAGCAAACCGGTCGCGGTCATGATTCCGTCTGGCGGTATCCTTGGAATCTTGAAATTCTTACCCGGCATCACGTCGCTGCTTAAGGCCATGAGAAAAGCCACTATGTCCGCTTGTTCGCCTTCCGTCAGGTTGAGAGGTTTCATCAGCGGATCTTTTGTTCCAGCGAGTGCCGGACCGTTGTCCTGGTTAGGTCCGCCGCCTGAATTGTAGAAAGCGACTACTTCTTCCAGGTCAAAGAACACGCCGTTATGCATGTACGGGGGAGTCCACTTGAGTTCCCTCAATTGCGCGGTCCGCCACTTGTGAATGTCATCGGGGCGATGCGTGGAGAAGTAGAGTCCCTTGTCCTCGTCCACCTCGTCGTAATTCAAAA
>CAZVZT010000030.1:3035-10998 GCA_964631515.1 uncultured Nitrospinaceae bacterium | reverse complement strand
CGAACGTTCCGATGAAGAAGCGCAAAGAATGAAAGAGAAAACCCGCGAGTTATTCCATTTGATTTTCCCAAAAAAAGAACCTGCCGAGTCCTGCGATTTTTGACCAAACTATCCCACTTGGAGCGTAATCCTATGAAACGGATTTGGGCGCCCTGGCGCATGGAATACATCAATCAGGACAAAACCGATGAGTGCATTTTCTGCACACTCCCAAAAACGGACGACGATGAAAAAACCTTCATTCTTTTTCGGGGAAGGAGCTGTTTTGTCATTATGAATATTTTCCCCTACAATAACGGCCACCTCATGGTCTCACCCTACAGGCATCTCGCCTGCATTACGGAACTGGACGAGGGGGAATCACGGGAGATGACCTTGCTCGTGCAAAAATGCGTTGAAATCCTTCGTGCCGCAATCTCACCCGATGGATTCAATATCGGTTTTAACCTAGGTAAGTGCGCCGGAGCTGGTTATGACGAGCACATTCATAGTCATATCGTCCCGCGGTGGGGTGGGGATACCAATTTTATGCCGGTTCTTGCCGAGACCAAGGTCCACCCGGAGCATTTAAAAGATACATTTAAAAAGCTAGCCCCGCTTTTCAAGAAACTTGATTTTTAGTTCACATACCATGAACACGGCGACCCGGAAATCCATGAAAACTGGAGACGATACTCCCATGATGCAGCAGTATCAGAGCATCAAGAGGGAGCATCCCGACTCTATTCTCTTTTTCCGCATGGGAGATTTCTACGAGATGTTCAACGAAGACGCCGCAATCGCCTCGAAGATTCTAGAGATCGCACTCACCTCCCGTAACAAAAACAAGGCTAACCCTACCCCCATGTGCGGCATTCCTCACCACTCCTCCAATATGTACATTGCCAAGTTGATCAAGTCGGGGAAAAAGGTAGCTATCTGCGAACAAACCGAGGACCCACGTTTCACCAAGGGGCTGGTCAAGCGCGAGGTAGTGCGGGTAGTCACGCCAGGAACCGTCATCGACGATAATCTACTTGATCCAAAAAACCACCATTTTCTAGTCTCGGTTTACCACGGCTCGAAAGGATGGGGGCTTGCCGCTCTGGACATAACAACCGGACTCTTCAAGGTGACCGAATTGCACGGCGATAACGCAGAATTATTACTCGCCGATGAAATTGAGAAGATTGATCCCAAGGAAATCCTTCTACCAAAAATCTCAACTGGTGAAGATGGGAACTTGAATTGGATGGGAGGCAGAGACGACTGTCTCCATACCTGTGAGGCGTGGACCTTTTCTCACGCCGAGGCCTACCGACGATTACTGGACCACTTCAAAACAGGCTCGCTCGAAGGATTCGGCTGCGAAGATCTAAAACTGGCTGTTTCCGCCGCCGGCGCACTTATCCGCTACCTTCAGGATACACAAAAGTCGAGTCTGGAACACATCAATACCATCACGACCTTCCATGTTCAAAGCTCCATGCTATTGGATCATGCAACGGTACGCAGTCTGGAACTAGTACAATCAAGCGATGGCGAGCGCAAAAACTCTCTGCTGGATTTGCTGGACTTGTCACAGACGCCTATGGGCGCGCGCCGTATCCGAGAGTGGATTCTTAAACCATTGATCGATCTTGAAACGATCAGCAGGCGGCTAAGTTGGGTGGAAACGTTCAAGAGCAATCTGATTCTAAGACAGAATATTCAGGAACTGTTCAAATCGATGTACGATCTCGAGCGTCTTCTGGGAAGGATCTCGCTTTCCGCTTGCAACGCTCGTGACCTCATTGCACTCAAAACTTCCGTTTCGGTTTTACCCCGACTTCTTCAGCTGTTGACCCAGAGCGAGACGAAAGCATTCAAACCCTTCACGGAAGCGTGGGATAACCTTGAAGACGCTCACGATCTAATTAAAAACAAAATTATTGATGACCCCCCCTTCAACTTGAAGGAGGGAAACCTCATCAAGCCTGGATGTGATCCAGAGCTGGATCGGCTCAAAACAATCACCCGCAACGGAAAGAACTGGGTCGCCCAACTGGAGACTCAGGAAAAAGAGCGGACGGGAATTTCCACGCTGAAGGTAGGATTCAATAAGATTTACGGCTACTACATCGAGATCACCAAGAAAAATACGGACCGCGTACCGGATGAGTACATACGCAAGCAATCATTGGTCAATGCTGAGCGGTTCATTTCTCCAAAGCTCAAAGAATACGAAGAGGAAATCACCGGCGCCGAGGAAAAAATCGTCGAACTGGAACAGAAACTTTTCCAACAGGTGCGCGAAGAGATAGCCGCTCGGGGCGCACGCATCCAGCACATGGCACGCATCGCCGGAGATCTTGACGGGCTCATCGCGTTCGCCGAAGTAGCCCACCGCTATAATTATTCAAAACCAGAAATCGATAACGAAACAGCACTGCATCTTGAAAGTGGACGACACCCGCTCATCGAGCGTATCGTCCCAGCCAACCAATTCATCTCTAATAATACGCAGCTTGATTGCACGGAACATCAAATCATGATCCTCACTGGCCCCAACATGGCCGGAAAATCCACCTACCTCCGGCAGGTAGCGTTGATCACGCTGATGGCGCAGATTGGCAGCTTTGTCCCTGCCGATCGGGCTCACATAGGCATCGTTGACCGAATTTTTTCCCGTGTCGGCGCACAGGACCACCTCCTAAAAGGGATGTCCACCTTTATGGTGGAAATGAATGAAACTGCAAACATTCTCAATAACTCCACCGCCCGAAGCCTCATTATTCTAGATGAGATCGGGCGTGGGACTAGCACTTTTGATGGAATCAGTATCGCCTGGTCTATCGTAGAGTACCTCCACGGGAATAAGGGGGAAGGTGGGCCAAAAACTCTATTCGCCACGCACTACCACGAACTGACAGACCTCGCTCTGGTTTTGACTGGGGTCAAAAATTTTAACGTGCAGGTCAAGGAGTGGAATGACGAAATCATTTTCCTGCGCAAAATCGTCCCTGGGGGAGCCGACAAGAGTTATGGCATCCAAGTGGCTCGCCTAGCGGGGCTTCCTGAGTCTGTCCTAAAGCGCGCCCGCGAAGTCCTTTTCAATCTAGAAAAAAGCGAATTCGATGAGGTGGGGCTCCCAAAAATTTCCCATTCGGAGGAAATATCTGCTGACCCGTCTACCCAGCAACTGATCCTTTTTGGGGATTCCGCTCATCCGGCCATCAAGCAGCTTGAGAAAATTGAACCTAACGACCTGTCCCCACGACAAGCCATGGACGCTTTGTACGACCTGAAACAACTCTTGAGGAAATCTAAATAATGAATATTCTCGTGACCGGCGGTGCTGGATTCATCGGCTCCCAAGTGGCTGATGCCTATATTCAGGCAGGGCACCATGTAGCGATTATCGATAACTTATCTACGGGAAGGCGGGAGTTCGTCCACCCCAAGGCTGCCTTCTACCAGACCGATATTGACAACCCTTCGGTCTTCAAAATTATGAAAAATGAAGAGATTCAGGTCATCAACCATCACGCCGCCCAGATTTCAGTCCACGACTCAGTCGAGGACCCAGTAGCAGATGCCAAGTCCAATATTATTGGAACTTTACAACTCCTACAAAATGCTGTATCGTTAGGCGTTGAAAAGGTTATCTTTGCCTCCACCGGAGGGGCCATCTACGGTGAGCAAGATAACTTCCCAGCCCAAGAGAGCCACCCTAAAAGACCAACCAGTCCGTACGGGCTCTCCAAGAGGGCCGTGGAAGATTATCTGGGGTTTTACCGGGAACATCACGGTCTAAGTTCGGTTAGCCTACGTTACGGTAACGTGTTCGGTCCACGGCAAAACCCTCACGGCGAAGCTGGAGTGATCGCCATCTTCTGTAGTCGGCTGGTAGCTGGTCAGGCTCCTGTTGTTAACGGAGATGGTGAACAAACGCGAGATTATGTTTTTGTGGGAGATGTAGTGAGAGCCAACCTGCTGGCTCTTGGCTTAAAGTGCTCGGACGTATTCAATATCGGGACAGGTCAGGAAACGCCGGTAAACGAGTTGAGCCGTTCACTACTTGAGATTTCCGGTTCGAAACTCGAAGTAAAGCACGCCCCGAACCGTGGTTACGAACAACGAAGAAGCTGTCTTGATTATAAAAAAGCCAATGATGCTTTCGGCTGGGAACCAGAAGTTCCTCTGGAGGAGGGGCTGATTGAAACTTACAAGTTTTTTAAAAATAACGCGGCTTGATAAACAACGCATCGTTTTGTCCGTGGTGGCGGCAATGTGGCTCACCCTAACGGCGGGGGCGTGGGCTGAATCGCCCGCGCTTGTCAATATCGGCGTTGGCACCCAAGGCAACTTGGTGGTCATGAACGCTCGCCTGATCAACGGTTTCACGGACAGCATCACGGAAGCTATCGAAAGCGGTGTGCCTATGACGTTCACTTACCAGGTTGAACTCCGGCAGGAAAACGCCATTTTGAAGGATTCCTTGGTCAGTTCCAACACAATAAAACACAAGGTACGGTATGACTCCCTGAAAAAGATTTACCGTTTTTCCGAGATTGGGAAAGGCGTCAAGCGCAGGATCGCCACTCGCAACAAGGAAAATTATCAGGACCTGATGCTTACCTTGGATAATATTCCCATCGGATCGGTCAGGCGGTTGCCACCCAATGAAAAGTATTATATCCGCGTGAAAGCCGACCTAGAAACCGATCGCCTATGGTTCCCTTTCAACTATCTCTTCTTCTTCCTTCCATTCAACGACTTTGATGCGGACTGGGCACAATCGTCCCCCTTATCAATCGCCCCAAACACAGCACTTGCGGGAAATGATATTCGCAAGAACCCCCAAAGGCCAAGCAAGAAAAACCGTAAGGGGGTGAGTCGTGTCATCCGCTCCTTCAACCAGTAAGACGGGCTTCCGCGAACCCTCAAAAGAACAAGTACGAAAGAAAAAATATCGCATCCGATGGGTGATATTTTGGGTTCTTTTGGCGTTGGTTGGGTTCACCACGCTTGAAAATTATTTTATCCAGCAACAGTCCACTGCTTCGACAGCAAATAACATCAGCATCCTTGCCGTCTTCAACCTCATTCTCATTCTCCTTTTCTTTCTTCTCGTTCTCATCACTCGGAATCTGGTCAAGGTTTACAACGAGCGGAAGAGCAAAATCCTGGGGTCGAAATTTCAGACCAAACTCATTACCGCCTTTCTAATCCTCACACTGGTTCCCTCAATCCTTTTGTTCACGGTCGCCAGCAAGTTGTTCACGGCCACCATAAGCAGTTGGTTCAATATCCAAGTTGAACAAACACTCCAGCAGTCGATGGATGTCGCGCAGGATTATTATGCGTTTTTGGAGAAAACGGCGTTTTCACGCGCTCAGAGAATTGAGGAACTCATCACGCAAAACAAACTTTTTCTGCGGGAAAACCGGAGCCAACTGGCGGAGCTGATAGTCCAAAAAATAAAAGAGTACGAATTAGGTGGGCTCATTCTTTATGATAACAATCAGGAGACCGTGGTTTCCAGAATAGATAAACTCCGGTCTCCCTTTGCCGAGAGCGTCGATTTCCAGGATCTTCTTCAAAAAAGCACTAATGGCGAGAGCGTATCCGAGTTTCGGGTTTCCAGCCGTGAGAATTTTCTCGTCATCGCCCATCCTCTGATGGAAGTCGTTGAGGATGGTTCCACTGTAGAAAAATATTTTTCTACAGTCTGGGGATACATCGTGACGCTTACCCCGATTTCCAGCAGTACACAGCGCAAAATTCAGACAATTCAGAACACTTTTGAAAGTTACAAGCAGCAAAATTTTCTTAAACTCCCTGTTTCCGCCAGCTACTACACCACGTTCCTGATGATTACCCTTTTGATCCTGTTTTCGGCTATCTGGATCGGAATCTACATGGCGCGGGGTATCACAGTTCCCATCCAGCAGTTGGCCGAAGGAACGCACCGTGTCGCCGAAGGAGACTTGAGTTTCCGTATCGGAGTCCGTGCCCGCGACGAAATTGGTTTTCTCGTCGATTCCTTCAACCAAATGACCCAAGAGCTATACGACAGTCGAATAAAAATTCAGTCCGCAAATAAGAACCTGCAGACAACGAACATCGAACTAGAGCGCCGTCGTCAATACATCGAGACGATTTTAAAAAATATCGGGGCAGGTGTGATCTCCATAGACAAACAAGGCCGCATCGCCACCTTCAATAAGGCGGCCGAAGACATCCTCCAAGTCAACGCCGCAGAAATATCTGGCTCAAGCTACAAGGATGCCCTCGATCTTTCCTACCATAAACCTATCCGCACAATGATCGTGGAGATGAGCGGACAACAGATAGAACGCACTGAAAAACAACTCGACCTAAGGGTCGGCGAGACCACACTAAACCTACTGGTTAGCATTCAGGTTCTACGGGATGCGAGAAAAAAATATACCGGCCTCGTTATTGTGTTCGAAGACATTACACAAATGATCAAGACGCAGAAAATTGCGGCATGGAAAGAAGTAGCTCAAGGCATTGCTCACGAAATCAAAAATCCTCTCACCCCCATACAGCTCAATACCCAGCGGCTTCGAAAAAAATACCATGAAGATCCAAACGAGTTCGACAAAGTGTTCGATGAAAGTATCGATATAATCTCTCAAGAAGTGGAAGGGATGAAGGAGTTACTCAACGAGTTTGTCCGATTCTCACGTATGCCCGCACCTGACCCCAAACCAACCTCATTACACAAGATCATTGATGATGTTTATATGCTTTACAGCAACCAGAGTCCAGATATCAAAATCGAAAAGAGCTACGACCCGAACCTTCATCTGGTCAACATTGACGCAGAGCATTTCCGCAGGCTGTTCATCAATTTGTTTGAGAATGCCATTGACGCACTCGATGGAAACTTGGGTGAGGGAAGAAAAATAACCATTGCCACTCAACTCGCTCCAGCTACTCAGAAGTTACGTATCGAGTTCTCCGATAACGGCACCGGAATTCCCCCTAGTGATCGTGACAAGTTATTTCGTCCGCATTTCACCACCAAGAAACGGGGAGCCGGGCTTGGGCTAGCCATCGTCAACCGGATCGTCGTCGACCACAACGGAACCATCACTGCACACGAAAATAATCCCAGAGGAACGGTATTTGAAATCGAACTCCCCTACCCGCCTGCCTCTCTGAAACCAGGTTCCTTTTCAAAAACCCAGTCCAAAAAAACTTCCTCCCCATTCTAAATTATTTGATCGGGCTTTTCATTCACCCTAATTTGGTTTAGAATTTGCGTATATTTTCTCAGGCTTAAAGATGTTTTTCTTTCACATGGAACTGGTTTATGAAATCTTTAAAACTGTCACTTGATGATATAACCTATGAACAGCTGCATGCTTGGTGTGGAGGGGATGAAGAGGCCATGAAAAATTTTGTAGCCAAGGCGATCGAAGACTGGCTAGCAGGCTCCTCCCCCAAAACGTCGGATCGCCCTAAGAAAAATATTAAAAACCTAGACGAGTATCTGAAATCTGGAAAATCAGGAACACGCTCTTACGGAATCAAAGGTCAAGGCTGGTGACTTTCATCTCCAAAAAAACTAATTCATGACAAAAACGCATGACCTCCTGATCGGTAAGGAATGGCGAAAAAGCGCACACACCATTCCGGTTGTAAATCCGTTCACCCAGGAAGCTTTTGCCGAGGTGTGCTTGGCCGGCGGACAAGAAATCGAGCAGGCTATCGATCTGGCGGAAAAGGCATTTCAAACCACACGCACCCAACCCGCCTACCTTCGGAGCCGTATTTGCACCAATATCGCTCACGCCCTCCGAGAACGTTCAGAAGAGTTCGCTCGGACCATCGCATTGGAATCAGGAAAGCCCCTGACTTATGCAAGGGTAGAGGTAGAGCGGTCTTCCTCGACTTTCGAAATCGCTGCTCAGGAAGCACTTCGACTGGATGGCAAATTGCTAACTCTGGATATCACCGAAGCGGCACG
>CAZVZT010000030.1:0-2935 GCA_964631515.1 uncultured Nitrospinaceae bacterium | reverse complement strand
TCGGCGAAGCTGCCAACGCCGGAGCAACGGTTGTAACTGGTGGAAAGCGCGAAGATGCTTTTTATCCTCCAACAATTATGACGAACGTTGACCCCAAGCTTTCGGTCTCGTGTGACGAAGCGTTCGGCCCCATCCTCGTCATCGACTCGTACACCGATTTCTCCGAGGCGGTCGAAAGAGTCAACGATTCAGACTTCGGATTGCAGGCTGGGGTCTTTACCAATCAAATGGACAAAACCCTTCGCGCCTTCAACCAGCTAGACGTTGGAGGCGTTATCATCAACGATGTTCCCACGTTCAGAGTTGACAACATGCCCTATGGTGGGGTCAAGGATTCTGGGTTCGGACGCGAAGGCATTAAATACAGCCTTGAAGAGATGACCGAACTCAAGCTCCTCGTATTCAATCACCTCATCGAAGGCTAAGACCATGCCCAACAACCCGAGATTCAAAGACAACGGCAACGGCACGATAACCGACCTGAAGATGAAACTAACTTGGAAGAAAACCGATTCGTTTCAGGATACGAAAAAATGGATGAACTGGTTCAAGTGCCAGGACTACGCAGAAATCACCAACTTGGAGCGGTTCGCTGGAGCTGAGAACTGGCGCTACCCCAATCAGGAGGAAGCTTGGAGCCTGTTTGATCTCAACAGTAAAAATACCGACAAATACGGGGATGAAATCTATCTCGACCCTGCTTTCGAGTCAGGAAGCGGTGGAACCACCTGGACCCTAGACGAAAAGGATTCCTCTGCCCTAGTTATCCAGTACGAGGATGGGCAGAAAGTTTGGCCATCCAAGTACGCCAACCTGAATATGTGCGTGCGGCTGGTACGTCCTATCACCTAACTAATGAAATTCACCTGAAGACCGCAGGGGGCGGACCACCTGTATTCCGGGTGGGTGCGGTCCCCAGAAGTGAGACCAAGGCTGAACTACAAACCGGATCGTCGCCATCTGGGATTCGAGTGTCTTGAACGTGCGCGGATGCGTCCGCCGCGCCCCTAACTCTAAGCGCAGAACACTTCCTTCCGGCAAAGTGAATGGTTTGAAAGCCGTTCCTTGAAGATCGACCTGAACTGACCCGTTTCCACCTTCCTCCACAGCCTTGCGGCCTTCGATAAAAGGCTTGCCCCCTCCCCCCTCAACGTAAATCCTCCAGAAATAATCCGTATCGAACCCGCGGGCATGAGCAGTGACAAGGATCGGATCCACAAACTGAACCATGTCGTCTCCATTTTCGCGGATAAAATAAAGATTGGCAGGTGACCAAGTTGAAAGGTCCTTCTCAAAAGTATCGCGCGCCATCCGAAGACATCGGGGATCTTTAAAAAAATCCTGAACGGTCATGCGTTGAGCACGAATAAGATCTCTTCTCAGGTTTAGGGAGTCTGGATGGCTTAAAAAACATGCTGCCTGTGCAAGAACGCGGTCCTTGTCGGAGGAAACGGAAACCGTCCCAAGGGTTTCCCGAAGCCATTGTACGATTTTTCCTTCCAGCTCAGGGTAGTATCCCCGGCTGACCTCAACCAAGATAGCCCGAATTTCATCCCAAGCCGCAGCGCGCCTTGCATTCTCCAGGTTAGAAAAGATCCGCTCCTCAAACGTTTCGCTCCCTGACCCACCGGAAAAATACTCCCGACCGCCGAACACGTGCTCTTTTAAAAATTGATAGCGTCGTGAATGGGTATACCGAAAATATGGGTAGTGAATATACGCAGCCACCGAGTTGGCAAAGTCCTCCTGTGGGTTCTGCCGGGAGTAGGTGGGCAGATGCCGGGTGGAAACCGGGGCATAGTTACTTACTTTCGGATCGTTGACCAACGCGTATAAAAAATCACTGTCCCCTGTTCCGTCCAGAGCAAAAATATGAAGCACCCGAAACTTCGTCAGGGAAAGCCACTCGTCTGAAAAGCTAGGGAATTTATTGACAAAGTCGAACGCGTGAGCCATCTCGTGATGGACAATATTGATCAGGTCCGCACGATCCTCATAAAAGAGAGCGTTGTAAAATTCGACACGGAGATCTTGATCCTCTATGAAGACTTTATAGGACTGAGAGGAGTTTTCATAAATAGTGGAAAAGGAGGGAAGCGTCGCAGCGGGAACGTCTCCCGATATTTCGTTCTCCGAATTTAAAACAATACGCTCAAGCCGATACAAGCCTTTCAAGCCAGGGAGATGGTGAAGAGATTCAGGAAGTTGATCGAATGCCTCATGCAAAACCTTGATCTCTTCAAGAGCCCATCTTCGCTCAAGATCGACCAGCTTATAACCGAACTTTTTAAAGAACTTCTTCTTGAGCGTTGTAGCCTCCTCGTCATAGTTGCCCTTATATTCGTAAAACGGCCGATCAGACGAAGTTTCACCCTGAACCACAGAAGTTCCCCACCCAGCGAACAGCAGCGGGAAAATGGCCACCCAGAATTTCAAACTGATTTTCATCAATCGAATTTCCAACGCAAGAACGAAGCAGTCTATACTAACTTAACAGAAGCTTTTGGCAGGAGCGATTCCCAAATAGCTCTATGTTTCCCATTAGTATAGATGTAAAAGGGGGGTTTTAAAATTTTTTTGGAATTAAATTGTATCCATGTCTCGTTTCCATCACCCGCAAGCACTGCAAGTCCCGAAAAGTGTCATCCCGTGGGACGTAATGAAAAACTGGTGTTTCTTGGCGACCTCCTCCTGCCAGAATACATTTGACGCTTCGATCAACGGGTGCTGGAACATCACTACCTTCCCGCACAGGGTGCAAACTAGTTGATCGTGGTTTTTCTTTCCTGAAACTTTTTGAAAATACTTCGCACCAATACCAAATGTATTCTGGTTGGCTAACCCACACTCAACTATAAGGTGCATAGTGCGGTAGACGGTGGATAGCGAGATCTGTTTGTCCACCTTTTTGGCCTCCCTGTGGAGCTCGCGGGCA
>CAZVZT010000029.1:0-11207 GCA_964631515.1 uncultured Nitrospinaceae bacterium | reverse complement strand
GAGTTCCTGAAATTTGTTTGACTTTCAGGGTGGGATGCCCTACCTTGAAGGTATCAGGGGTTCATCCAGAACTTCTTGATCGAGTCGGCAGTTCTCCAGCAGAATGATTCGAGCATTATGAAAATTCTGGGAATTGATTCATCCATCCCTCAGGGGAGTGTTGCTCTCCTAGAAAATGAGCGCGTCCTAGCTCAAGCCAATATTCAGCGAAATTCAACCTACTCGGACCAAATTCTAGGGGTAGTGGACCGCGTCCTCGGAGAAGCTGGAACCAACTTGGAGGGCATAGACGGGTTCTGCTTGACGGTGGGGCCGGGCTCGTTTACCGGCCTTCGCGTGGGAGCCAGCCTGGTGAAAGGCTTGGTACTAGCCACCGAGAAACCCTTCATTGGGGTAGACACCCTAGAGGCCACAGCACTCCTCGGAACACCCACAGAAAACCAAATTTGTGCCATTTTGGACGCACGGAAAAAAGAGGTGTACTCTGCCCGGTTTCGCTTGACCGAAGGCACGCTCGAACGCCTTTCTCCCGATCGAGCGATGCCTCCAGAGCAATTATGTCAAGAGATCGCTGAACCCACCGTTTTCGTAGGAAGCGGACTCGACACCTACAGCGATTTGCTATCCTCGAAGTTGGAGAGCAATTTCTTACTGGCCCCAAAAAAAAATACTTCCACAGTAGCCGCCTGTGCCGCCCGGTTGGCCAGAGAACGCTTCGATACCGAGAAGTGTTTCGATCTGGGCGCATTAACCATTAAATATATCCGACAATCGGAAGCCGAACTCAAATTTGCACAAACAAGTTAAACGAAAGGAGATCTCAATTATGGAAATCGATCCGGAATTGCTAAAAAGGATGATGGCTGAAAGCGACGAGTTCAAGCGCCTCTACGAAGAGCACACCAAGCTCAAGTTCAAGGTCGATGAGTTAAACAAGTCGAGGTTCCTGACCAGCGAAGAGGAACTGGAAAAGAAAAAACATCAAAAACAAAAACTGCTGCTCAAAGACAAAATAGAAGGACTTCTCGGTCAGACGCAGACCAATCTGCACTAACCTGGACCGTCTTGTTATTTAGTTTTCCAAGCGAGAAACTCGGGGTTGCGAAACAACCGAATCCGAGGACGAGGGCGCGTTTCCACCGGAAGACCATCCAGAAAGCAGTCGCATTAGGTACCCGAACGACACCACCTGTCCGGCGGGAACGTAGTCGCCAATAACTCCTACCAAGAGTGCCGCCAGCTCCCGTCGTTTTGCCAAAGTTTTAACCACTCGAGTACATAACGATGGAGTATAAATCAAGCGTTGTAAAATTTTACTCAGTAGGATTTTTTTATAAAACTCCTGCCGACGTAACCTGTCATAGTTAGCCAACCAGTCTGCCGAAAAATCCGACGCATCCAGCGCGCGCACAATCATCCCGGCGGCAAGTTGAGAACTGCGTAGTGACAGGTAGATTCCCTCACCCGTAAACGGATCGACGAACCCTGTAGCGTCACCCACAAGAAGGAGTCCGCCACATTGCGGCGGGCGCACCGAATAGGATAGAGAATCGACAATCCGCACCTTTTCTACCGGCTCCCCTCCACACAGCATCTCCCGACGTAACGAATTGCCAAGCACCGTCTGCCGATAAAACGCGTCGACTCCCGTTGCAGACGGGCATTTGCGGTCCACTACTAGCACCACGTTGACTCTCCCCTCTCCTGTTGGAGCAATACCGGTATATCCGGGTCGACTGATATGCATATAGCAGTAATTCGCTGGGAGCCGGACCCCTTCCCAATGCGCAGCGAAAGCGATCTTTCCATTCCGGCCTGAATCACGTTTCAAATTCAAGCGGCGAAGAGAAATGCTGTTTCGTCCTCCTGCGTCAACCACTATCCGCGCCTTTAGTTGAAATTCGGTCTTCGATTCATCACGCCCACTTACTCCACAAACCTGTCCGTTATCAAACAGGAAATCGGTAACCTTAAACCCTTCCTTCACCTCTACCGGCGATTGGCGAACTTGGTCGAGCATCAGGTGATCCAGTACCGTCCGTTCAACTGACAGGCTGCTCATCTGCCTGCCGGCTTCAGAAGCCGGAGGATAGTCTGCGTGGAATACGGACTGCTCATACGCCGAAACCACCACTCCCTTGAGGCGCAAAGGGTCCAGGGATTCGATGGCTTCCAGAACACCCAGTTCGGAGAAAATCGCGTCGGCCGCCGGACTGATAAACTCGCCACAAACTTTATCGCGGGGAAACCGGGCCTGTTCCAACAGAGCAACCTGGTATCCCTTTTTTGCCAGAAGCAGCGCCGCAGAGGTACCCGCCGGACCGCCGCCTATGATGATGACGTCGTAAGATTTCATGTCACATTCAATTTATAGTTTAGTCCTAGTGTGAGTTCTTTTTTTATCCATATCCAGCCTCTTGAACTGTGACTAGCCCCCACCCTCCTACTCTATCAGGCACACATCCGCAAAAAAAATGGGTTGTTTAGTTTGGATCTTGAACTTGGCGTGAGTCTCTCCACCTGCTACCCTTGCCCTTATGATACTTGGACTCGAAGATATTCCCGGTGGGTCAACTGCCATTTCATTTCTCCTCTGGCTCGGGTACACGCTCCTGTTTTATCTGGTCTGTTATGTGGCGGCGCTCAATGTAATGGACGACCTCACTAAAAACAGCTGGGTCAAAATCCCCGCCATGTGGGCATTGGCCGTAGTTTCCGCTGGGCTCATGAGCATTCTTCATTACAACCCATTAGTTCTAGTTGTCATTATGGTCGTAGCAAATTATTCTCGCGTACAAAAACAGACCTCCTCAGACAATAAAAATTTAAAAGATCCGAAAATAAGCAAAACCCTCTTTTACATCGCAAGCTACGGTTATATTCTTCTTGTTCTCGGATTCGCCTACTATTTTCAACTAAACCATAGTTTCTGATTCTTGCTTTCCTGAAAACTTTCTTTGTGTCTTTACGCCGGTCCATTCAAAGCCTTCGCGAGGGAAGCCACATTCCCGTACAAGCACGGTAGGTTAGGTATTCTTCCCCAAACCGATCAGCCAGCGCCTGCTCCTCATGACGAATCCGGTACTGAAATCCAGCCCACGCTGCGAGCATCCCCGCACTACCGGCGACCCATGAGTGAGCGGTCACGGCATAAGCGAGAATCACGATCATCATCGCCGTATAAGACGGGTGCCGCATGAGCCCGTACAGTTGATCGGTTTTGAGTTTCTGTTCTGAACGGAAAATGATATCAAACTTGAACGCCGCCGCTCCGATCTGATAAATCGCAACAACGCGGAGAACCGATCCGCAAATAAAAAGCAAGGCGATCCCGGTCAACTCAACCGAAGATACGGGGACTTCAGTCGCCCGCCCAATGAACGACAACCCAATCAGCACAGTAACAATAGGTAGGGCATGTCCGAAAAGCTGTTTAACGTGTTCCCGGTCGAAGGGGGTGTCTTCCGGTTTGACGGTGAGCATAAAAACCACCACCTCAATAGTACCGAAGATAAGGTTACAAAACGAGACGATAAGAAATCGGTCGGCGTTTTCCGGAGTGAGACCGAGCGGGACCAGTGGCACAAGGTAGGTAAGGCCCACCAGAACGGCATTGAAGTTCAGGTTTCGGACCAAGGTGACAACGAACAGTGCCAGAAAGAGAAAAAAATTAAGCTGAATCCAGAGCTGAGTCATGGTTCCTCATGTAACGGCCGGATCGTAAACCCGTGCCAAAATTCGTTCGATTTCCCCTGCCAGGCAGGAGTTTCTCTCTACACTTAGCTTCCACAATTCTACCATCCAGGCAATCGGGGCGAAGCAGGCAAATTAGCTCATATATAAGGTATTCCACTATTTTTTGGCCTTGTTTTATTATAAAATGCTGTAAATTTAGCTCGGAGGCCAACTATCAGATGGCGTGAAAGGTGTGACCTAGCCATCAATGATTCCCGAATACCCTTACAAGGAAAGGGAACACCCTCTACTCCTTGTAGTTTAAGAGGTTTGCATGGATACCAAGACTTTAAATATACCCCCCGAAGTCAAGCGGGAGATTGAAGAATTCACCGCAGAAGTGGAGCGGTTGAACCGGGGCGAGGTGGACCCGGAGGAATTCAAACGGTTTCGCCTGCAACAGGGCATTTACGGCCAGCGGCAGGAAGACATGCAGATGGTGCGAACAAAACTGCCCGGGGGCAGGATAACGCCTGATCAACTTCTTTGTCTGGCCGATTTCGCAGATGAGTATTCCAACAAAATTCTGCACGTGACCACACGACAAGATATCCAGTTCCACTATGTGGCACTGGAAGATGTAGTCAAGGGACTACAGGCCCTTGCCGACCATCAACTCACAACCCGCGAAGCCTGTGGCAACACGGTACGCAACGTCACCGCCTGCCACAGGGCGGGCACTTGCAAAACCGAAGCGTTCGACGTGGCTCCCTATGGTCTGGCTGTCACCAACCACCTTATTCGACATTCGCTGACCCAGAATCTTCCTAGGAAATTCAAGATCAGTTTCGGAGGATGCAATGGATGTGGTTTGGCTCCAATTCATGATATTGGGCTCAAAGCAGTGATACGAAATGAGAACGGAAATGACGTGCGCGGATTTAAAGTGTTGGTTGGTGGCGGACTGGGTTCATTCCCACACGGGGCAAAACCACTGACAGATTTCATAGCGGCAGACAATCTGCTCCGCATGTGCGAAGCCCTTATTCAGGTATTCGATAAGTACGGCGACAAGAAAAACCGTAACAAGGCCCGCTTCAAATACGTTCTTGACAAACTCGGACTAGAAAAGATCAAGGAACTCTACGAGAACGAGTACAAGAAGCTGGAAGACAAGGCATTCCCAGCGATCGAGGTTCCGGAGGAAACCCTCCCGCGCGCGCCTGAATACCAGGCCAACAATGAGTTCGACGCAGACCCCGAGTTTAAAATTTGGAGAGATCGGAATACTCTAGAACAAAAGCAGAATGGATTCCTCAATATTCAGATCAAAGTGCTTCTAGGGGATATGACCAGCGACCAAGCCCGTGCCATCGCGAAAATCACATCGGACTACGCAGGTGGAGTTGTCGTATGCACAGTCAACCAAAACATAATGATTCCATGGGTAAAAGTAGATGCCCTCGGCGCTGTTTATGGCAAACTTAAAGAAATTGGTTTACACAAAGCAGGGATCGAGGAGATACGCGACATCACCTGCTGTCCTGGATCGGAAACCTGCAACCTAGGCATCACCGCATCCCGGGGACTGGTGAGGCACCTGAACGGAGAAATGGAAGATGGGTTCCCCCACTCGCCCGACTTGGATGCGCTGACGGTCAAGGCAAGTGGTTGCCCCAACTCCTGCGGCCAACATCACATCGCTTCGATCGGGTTCCATGGTGGCGCTAAGAAGATCAACGGCATACTCGCTCCTCATTACGAAGTGCTATTGGGCGGCCGAGTCAACGAGGATGAGGTGGTATTCGGCACATCGGTAAACAAGATACCAGCCAAGAACGCTCCCAAGGCAACGCGGCTGATCATTGATTCATATAAAAAGGGAAAAACGGATAAGGAAGCCTTCAGCGAGTTTTTTGATCGGAAGGGAAAAGACTTTTTCCGTGAACTACTCGATCCCCTGCGGAGCCTGCCGGAAATCGAATCCGATCCGCACGCCTACATCGATTTCGGAACAGACAAGAAGTTCTCCCTGGAAGACCGTGGCCAAGGCGAGTGTGCGGGAGCCGTCACCGATATGATTCAGGACCGCCTCTCCGAAGCGGAGCGCTCTCATTTTCATAGCAAGCTATCTTTGGAAAAAGAAGCATTCGCCGAAGCCATTGAGCACGCTAGGCGTTCCACCGTATCCTCTGCAAGGGCGTTGCTGGTGACGGAGGGCATGGATTTCAACGACGACCTCGAATGCATCCGAAAATTTCATTCTCTCATCATCGATATGGAAATCATTCCCCCTAAATTCGCTGAACTGGGGGATCGGTTTGAGAAGGATGTCTCTTTAGAGGATCCTGACACCGCATCTTGGTGGGTTGATAACTGCGGAAAACTAGCGCAGGAATGTCGGCGCGTTAACGATAAAATGCAATCGGATAAATCCCTGCGCATTCGCGTTGGTGACAGCAAAAAGGAAGAAGTATCCGCAGGGGACACCTGTCAGAAAATCGATCTGCTTGGGGTTAAATGTCCGTTCAACTACGTTAAAACCAAGCTCAAGCTGGAAACCATGGCATCGGGCGACACCTTGGAAGTCCTACTGGACCAAGGAGACCCGGAGCAGAATGTTCCCCGTAGCATCCAGAACGACGGACACAAAGTGTTGTCGATGGGCAGGGAAAATGGACACTTTAAAATGGTCATCGAAAAGGCCTGACCTAACGAATGCTCAAAAGCATGACCGGCTTCGCCCGGCGCGAAAACCAGAATGGAGATGTCACCTGCAGGGCGGAAATCCGCTCGGTGAACAACCGGTTCATTGACGTCAATACCCGCCTTCCCAAAGCATTAGCGGCTCTTGAGCTCCCTCTTAAAAAACTGATCAAATCCCGTTGTGCGCGCGGATCGTTTGACATTAGCATCGCGCTGGAGCGAAACGGCGAAGAGGGCATGGATTTTGAGGTCAAGCCCAATTTAGCGCTGGCTGAACAGTATCTAAATGCGTTCAATCAAATCAGGGAACACTTGGGGTTAAGTGGGGAAATTGACATCAATGCGGTGCTGTCCCCCAGGGACGTGGTCAAACCCGAGCTCCGCGAGGTAGACTCCTCCTGCGAGGAAGTGATTCTCTCCACAGTCGAGCAGACGCTCACCGAGCTTATCCACATGCGCGAGGCAGAAGGAGTTAACCTCGAAAAGGATATCCTTCAGCAAATCGACGGCATTACAAAATTGACGGAATCAATTAAACCCCGGAAGTCTTTGGCTGTTCGGGAGTATCAAAATAAATTGAAGGAAAAAATACGCCTACTGACCGAAGGTGCGGAAATAGATGAAACCCGCATCGCACAGGAAACCGCCATTCTAGCTGACCGTTGCGATGTGAGTGAAGAAGTGATCCGGCTAGAAAGCCACCTGGAACAGTTTCACAAGCTGGTAGCTAACAATGAGCCGCAGGGGCGAAAGCTTGAATTCCTCACTCAGGAAATCAATCGTGAAACCAACACCATCGGATCCAAAACCATCGACCTTGAGGTTTCGAGATCGGTGATTGAAATAAAGAGTCATCTCGAAAAAATTCGGGAACAACTGGCAAACATCGAGTGAGAAACTTATAACTATAACTGGAACGAAAATTTCCCCACCTAATGAAATCTAGTGGGCTATAAGGATCCGTCGATGAAAAATAACGGCATCGTATTCATACTCTCGGCGCCATCAGGAACCGGGAAAACCACGGCCTGCAAACTGCTCCGGAAGAAACTCCCTGAACTTAAATTCAGCATCTCCCACACCACTCGTTCTATGCGAGACGGTGAGGTTGAAGGAGTTGACTATCATTTCATCCCTCAAAAGGAGTTTCAGGATAAAATCGAACGCGGAGATTTCCTTGAATGGGCTAAAGTCCATAGCCAGTATTATGGAACGGCCTTCGAAACTGTCGAGCGTCACCGCCAGAATGGAGATGACTTGCTCTTGGAGCTGGACGTTCAGGGTGCTCAGACATTGAGAGAAGCAAATTATGAAGGGACTTTCATTTTTCTACTGCCTCCCTCCATAAAAGAACTAGAAACCCGGTTGCAAAAGCGCGGTACGGAACCGGAAGAAGTCATAAAAGCACGGATCGAGGTCAGCAAAAACGAGGTTAAAAAGTTCAACCTCTATGACTACATACTGACCAATTCTGATCTCGAAGAAACCGCAGAAATCCTTCTTTCGATCATCCGGGCGGAACGCTGTCGCAAGAGCCGGTATCTACCCCCTTCCTCCGATATAAAAAGTCTTCTCAATTCCCAGGTGAACAGCTGATGTCTAACCTGGACTTACTCAGCCTGATCCGGGGAAAAGTCCGTTCCCTCAAAGCGTACCAGGTAGAAAATATCGACTGCGCGGTCAAGTTGCATGCCAACGAAAACCCATTCCAACTGCCTGAAGAATTTCTCTCCGGATTTAGTGAGTCGCTTAAAAAACTTCAATTGAACCGGTACCCCGATCCGGACAGCCGGGCGCTCAAAGAATCCATAGCAAAGAGGTTGAACGCTCCCATCGAAAACCTGATTATCGGAAACGGCTCCGACGAACTCATCCTGTTATTGCTTCAGATTTTTTGCAAAGAAGGCGATTCCATTTGCTTCCCTGACCCCACTTTCGCAATGTACAGTATCATCGCACGGGGCCTTGGACTCAACCCCTGCAGTTTTCCGCTGGATGAGCATTGGGATTTTGACGCAAGAAGTTTTTTAAAAACTGCCAATGATAATGAATCCCGCATCGTTTTTCTAAGCTATCCAAACAACCCCACGGGCAACTGTTTTTCCGAGGACCAGGTTCGCCATGTGATCGAATGCTTCGAAGGAATCGTGGTGGTGGACGAAGCTTATTATGATTTTTCCGGCAAAAGCCTTGCCAGGGAAATTGGACAACACAACAATCTAGTAGTTTTAAGGAGCCTTTCGAAGATCGGGCTGGCCGGGCTCCGGGTCGGATTCGGCATCGCGGACCCACTGGTTATAGATCAACTCAACAAGGTACGGCTCCCCTATAACTCAAACACCGTATCCCAGACTCTAGCAGAATACCTGTTGAGTCATTTTGACCGGGTCCAGCAACAAATCGACACGATCCTTGAAGAGCGGAACCGCGTGATAGGGGAGTTGAAAAAAGTCGGTTCAGTTACCGTATTCCCCTCCGACTCCAATTTCATCATGTTCAGGACTGAACAACTGGCGGAAGATTTGTTTCGGCATTTGATGGACAATGGAATTCTGGTGCGAAATTTGAGCGCACATCCTAAGTTGAAGAACTGCCTTAGAGCAACCGTGGGAACCCGCGAAGAAAATGATCGGTTTCTTGAGGCAATGGCACTTGCCGTGGGGAAATAATGCCACAACAATTCCCCCAGGCTCCGACAGCCTGGGAGCCAGATTGTTTTGATCCATGAAACTTAACCTAAAAAGCATCTCCCTGACTCTTACTGCGGGAGCAGTTTTGTTGGTCTGGATTGGGGGTGGGCTGTTCTACTATCAGGCGTCGATCCCCGTTGGAGAGAATACCATCCCTGTCCGTGTACACATCCCGCCCGGCGCCACGCTGAAACAGGTTTCAATAGATCTTGCCGAGCGCCGCCTGATCCGGAACCCCACCGTTTTTCGTCTGCTTGCCAATATCCAACGCAAGCAAACCCAAATACAGGTCGGGGAGTATGAACTCAACTCTTCTATGCCCCCCGTGGATATCCTGAAGACCCTCACCAGTGGAAAAACAGTTCTACATCCGATCACCATCCCCGAGGGTTACCGCATCGCCGAGATCGCCGACCTGCTTGCCAAACGCGAACTGGTGGACCAGGAGACCTTTATCAAAACTGCCCAGGACCCAAAATTTGTAGATTCTCTTGATATTCCCTCCGGTTCGTTGGAAGGCTACCTCTTTCCGGAAACCTATCATTTCAGCCGGTACACTTCCGCACAGGAAATCGTCGAGACCATGCTGAACACGTTCAAGCAGCGTGCTCTCAAACACGAACTGACAGAGCGGACACATGCTCTCAAACTTTCTCTACACGAAGTCGTCACACTTGCCTCCCTGATCGAAAAGGAAACCGGCGTAGACAAAGAAAGAAGAATTATTTCTTCGGTATTTCATAACCGCTTGCGTAAAGATATGCGGTTACAAACCGACCCGACCGTGATTTACGCGATTCAGGGTTTTGACGGAAACATCCGCAAAAAAGACCTGAGCATCGATTCTCCCTACAACACTTACCTTTATAAGGGCCTGCCCCCCGGCCCTATTGCAAGCCCCGGGCTGGAATCGATCACCGCGGCCCTTTATCCTACCGACACAAATTATTTATATTTCGTTTCACGACAGGACGGGACCCATCACTTTTCCGTCAGCCTTGAAGAGCACAACCGCGCCGTCCGCAAATACCAGTTGAAACGCGTCAGGCGAAAATAAATTTTACTGGGGGAAACCTGGACTAGAAAACTTCGTAACACCCTGACTAACAACGGGAATTTATATTCTTCTCAGACCCGAGATTTATATGGGGAGAAAATTGGGGGGGGAGTTTGTCACCTACCGTTCGGCATAGTCCTGCAATCAGAACCAACGTCTAGCCACACAGTTAGGGTAACACGATGTATTGAAGACCCTATTTACCAGCAAAAAAATTGACAATACCTCTGAAACATTTCATATTGCCTTGTGGAGCGGGGTGTTTCCTTGGGTTGCCGGTCGATCGCTCTGCCTAAGATTCCGGTTTAGAGCATACAATCCCTTTTGATGGGAGAAGAAACCATGACCCACACAGAATTCAACGACCCGAAAACCAATCATACTTCATGGGCCCAGTGCATCGGCGAGACTCTGGATCAAATCCTAGCGTTTTGTCGCGAGGCGGGCAAAGAAATTGGGACCCTTGCCCGGAAAGCTCTTTTTAGAGGCGTTGAAGAAACGCGCTTTTTCTTTTCGAGGCTCACCACTGTAGATTTCGTTTGTGGAGGGCTGACCCTGACGACCATGTTTGTTGCGTCTTTATTTTTGCTGTCGGGTCTTGGACTCGTTAGTTATCAGGTCTTCCTCTGGTTGAAAGACGGAATATGGCCCGAGTTTCCGGTCGCGGTCGCGTTCAATTTCCTATTTGAAAACACGGGGTTGCATCAGTGGCTCAATAATCCAGAGTCGTGGTTCGGGTTGCAAAAAGTGTTCGAATGGCTGCTTGAAAACATTCCGCTCTCAATGGCTCTGGTTGTACCTGCCGTTGCAACAATTGGGGCAATGATCTGCGTCATGGTGACAGCTCTTGCGGTTCGGTACTACCAGTTCAAGAGTAATGAAGAAGGTCAACATTAGACCCGAGTCAGCTAAATTTTAATGATTTGGCAATTGTCCAGAAAGGTTTCTAGCGTTTCTGAAATTTTCTCAAATGCAGTGGGGTTAGAGACCATCTCATCTGCCGTCTGTACATAACGGCTTGCCGCAAGACCCTCTCCGCAATGCTGAATAAGTTTTTCCACTCCCTCACAAGTTAAATC
>CAZVZT010000028.1:3926-11437 GCA_964631515.1 uncultured Nitrospinaceae bacterium | reverse complement strand
TGTTTGCGTGCTGGTGTTTGTGTTTGTGTTTGTATTTGTGGTTGTGTTTGCTTGCTTGTGTTTGTGCTTGTGCTTGTGTTTGTGGTTGGTTGCTTGTGTTTGTGTTTGTGTTTGTGTTTGATACCTTTACCGAAGGTGGTTAATGCCACGGGAGTCGCACCTTAAATGTAAAAAAGTAAGGTGAAACGATAGCCTACGTTTGGAAAGAACGCAAACAGAATATCTAATGGCAAGAATATTTGTTGCAGAACAGGGTGACGATCCGTCGCAACCGGGAATCCAGGGTCCGGTACACTTGATCGACGATAGGATCGGGAATTTGCTTGTAGTACGCATGGGCAATGCCACCTGCAATACAGGCGATGGTGTCGCTGTCTCCGCCGATTGAAACCGCCTTCCGAATCGCGTCTTCGAAATGATCCGACTCAAGAAAGGCGGTGATCGCCTGCGGCACCGACCCTTGGCAGGTTTCGTCAAACTGGTAGCGCTTGCACAGTGAGTCGATGGGTTCATCCATTGAGTAACTGAAACGTTCCTCGATGAATTGCCGGATTTCATCTTTCGTTTTTCCTTCGCGTGCCAAGAAGATGGCTGACGCGGTGGCTTGGGCGCCTTTGATCCCTTCCTGATGATTGTGGGTCTTCGCGGCACTTTCTTCAGCTCGGGCGAGCACGGCTTCCAGCGAATCGAAGGCGAACCCAATAGGACTGACCCGCATGGCCGATCCATTGCCGAAACTGTTGTAGGGATCGCGGGAAGGCGAAGCCGCCCAGGCGTTGAATCTCCCGCCATAGCTGGCGTTGGGATAGAGGCTGTAATATTCCTTGAGTTTGTCGGTGTAATCGGTTCCGTGCAGAATGCTGTCGGCCAGGGCGACCGTCAGCACCGTATCATCGGTGAATTGAGACGCTTCGACGAACAATGGAAAATCGACAGTCCGGATGTTATCGAACTCATACACCGAACCGATGATGTCTCCCGCGATAGCACCGAGCATAGAGGGCCTGACTTTATCTGCTGTGAATTCCGTGTTCTAATGGGCGAGGGGACCTAATTCTTCCATCATGGGCCATGTTGCCTGAGTTTGCAACTTTGCCCGGGGCGACTCGATTCGCGGTGAGAAATGTATTTCGGTTAAGCCTTCCACCCCCTTTTCTAGAACTTTTCCCGCTCCTCACCCCTATTCGATCAATCCATTTTTTGACTTATTTTAGTGCATAGTCCTTATTTGATGTTTAAATTTTAAGCATTAATTTTATTATAATTGCTATATTTTTTATCATTAAGTTGATTTTTCTGCTTTTTTTGTACTTGGCATGGAATTTGAATATATTAATTGTGAGAAATAACAATAACCCAAACTGAGCGACTAAACCGGGAAAAGGTTGCTTGGATACTCGAAAGGGACAAGGTCCTTACATGAAAGAGAAATTGGTCTTGGTTGGCAATGGTATGGCGGGTATTCGTACACTCGAGGAGTTGCTCAAGGTTTCGCCCGACTTGTATGACATCACCGTGTTTGGAGATGAGCCTTTCGGAAACTACAACCGTATTCTTCTGTCCCCGGTGTTGGCAGGAGAAAAGAATCTCGATGAAATAATGCTCAATGAAGAGCAATGGTATGTAGAAAATGGGATCACCCTCCATACGGATAAACCGGTGATCAAGATTGACCGGAACAACCGCCGGGTTATTGCAGCGGACGGAACAACTGAAGGATATGATCGGCTATTGCTTGCCACGGGTTCCCATCCGATTGTTCTCCCTGTCCCGGGGAGCGACCTTGGAGGTGTCGTCACCTTCCGCAATATTCGCGATGTACAAACGATGCTAGAAATTTCAGAAAAACATAAACAAGCATTGGTTATTGGAGGAGGCCTGCTGGGTCTGGAAGCGGCCAACGCTCTCAAGCAGCAGGGGATGTACGTTACCGTTGTGCATCTCGTGGACTCTTTGATGGAGCGGCAGCTCGATTCCGAGGCGGCCGCCATGCTAAAGGAGACCCTTGAAAAGCGTGGTATTCAGTTTTTAATGGAGACCACGACCGAGGCGTTTCTTGGTGAAGAAAAAGTAAGAGGTGTCCGTTTTAAGGGAGGACTGGAAATCGCCGCAGACCTGGTGGTTATGGCGGTCGGTATTCGCCCCAATACAGGCCTGGCGAAAGAAGCCAATATCTACTGTGAACGTGGAATTGTAGTCAATGACACGATGCAAACTTACGACGGACGAATCTATGCAGTTGGGGAATGTACTCAACATAGAGGGCAGGTCTACGGGTTGGTGGCTCCCCTATTTGAGCAAGCCAAGGTCTGTGCCAACCATTTAGCCCAGCTTGGTCATGTGTACTATCAGGGATCGGTCACATGTTCAAAATTGAAGGTTACCGGGGTCGATTTGTTTTCCACGGGAGACTTTGTTGGCGACGATACAACAGAAGACATCGTTATGAAAGACCGCGCCAAAGGAGTCTATAAAAAAATTGTGCTGAAGGAAAACCGTATTCAAGGAGCGGTCATGTTTGGGGATACGGTGGATGGCAACTGGTACTACCAACTGTTGAGAGACCAGACCGATATCAGCCACATGCGGAATCAGTTGTTGTATGGTCAGTCCCACCTGGGAGATTCCGGACACGGTGGGGCAGACGCCGTGGCGGAGATGGGGGATGAAGTGGAAGTGTGCGGTTGTAACGGTGTGTGCAAGGGGGATATTGTAAAAGCGGTCACCTCCAAGGGGCTATTTACCTTGGACGACGTTCGAGATCATACCAAGGCTTCTAGCTCTTGCGGCTCGTGCACCGGTCTCGTGGAGCAGATTCTAACTTTTACACTGGGCGGTGACTACTCCGAGGCACCCAAGGAAAAACCTTTGTGCAAATGCACCGATTACACCCACGACGCGGTGCGACAGACCATAAGAAAACAACGACTGACCAGCATCCGCGCCGTAATGGACTACCTGGAATACCGCACGCCGGATGGATGCCATGTTTGCCGACCGGCGATCAACTACTACCTGATCTCCACCTGGCCCGACGTGGTGGCGGACGATCCACGATCCCGGTTTGTCAACGAACGGGTGCACGCCAATATTCAGAAGGATGGGACGTTTTCCGTGGTGCCGCGTATTTGGGGAGGGGTTGCCCTGCCCGGAGAGTTGCGAGCCATCGCAAACGTTGCGGAAAAATTTTCGGTCTCTATGGTCAAGATCACTGGCGGGCAACGCATTGGACTTTTCGGCGTTAGAAAAGAAAACCTGCCTGGCGTATGGGCCGAATTGAACGAGGCGGGCATGGTCTCCGGTCATGCCTATGGCAAGGCATTGCGCACGGTCAAAACCTGCGTGGGCAAAGAGTGGTGCCGCTTTGGGACCCAGTTGTCCGTCCAGATGGGGGTTCGTCTGGAAAAACTGGTTTGGGGTTCCTCTATGCCGCATAAGTTCAAGATGGCTGTGTCTGGCTGTCCGCGTAATTGCGCCGAGGCCACAGTCAAGGACTTTGGTGTCGTGGCGGTGGAGTCCGGATGGGAACTGCACGTTGGGGGTAACGGTGGTGTCAAGGTTCGCGCCACGGATCTCCTGTGCAAGGTGGATACGGAGGAGGAGGTGCTCGAGTACGGTTGCGCTTTCGTCCAGCTCTACCGGGAAGGGGCTCACTATCAGGAACGGACCGCACCGTGGATCGAACGGGTGGGTTTCTCCTATGTAAAACAACAGATCGTCGAGGGTGTGGAAAACCGCAAGGCCCTGTTCGAGCGCTTCATGGAATCACAGAACTATGTACAGAAAGACCCCTGGGCCGAGCGTACTGGGAAGGGTGGCATCGAACAGCATGAATTTATGCCCTTGGAAAGGAGTTCGGTTCATGACTGATTGGATTGAAATATGTAGCTTGGAGGATATTCCGCGGTTGGGGGCACGGGTGGTTCGGAATGATGATGGCGATATTGCGTTGTTCCGCACCAGTCAGGATGAGGTCTTTGCCCTGCGCGATCGCTGTCCTCATAAGGAGGGGCCACTTTCCCAAGGCATCGTGCACGGAAAGCGGGTCACCTGCCCCCTGCATAACCTCGTTATGGATCTGACTGAGGGTAAGGCGGTTGCCCCGGATGAAGGGTGCGCGGCTGTTTATCCAGTCAAAGTCGAGGGAAACAACGTACTGATTGCTTTGCGAGCAGTGGTTAATTCGGAGTGACGGAAACTATTTAATATTACACAAATATATTTTCTGAGGAAATAAGCGCCATGTTTAAAAACGAAATGCAAAAAATAGCCGACGCTTCTGTAAAGAAGGTCGAGTTCATGAAAAAATCCCCCGTGGGCTATACCCTCTTGTCTGCTTTGGCTGGAATCTATCTGGGGTTTGGTATTACCTTGATTTTTTCCATTGGGGGTCCGATTGCTGCTGCGGGCGGGGGAGGATATTTGAAATTGATCATGGGTGCCTCTTTTGGTATTGCCCTGAGCTTGGTCATTTTTGCTGGATCGGAACTGTTTACTGGGAACAACATGATTTTCGCCATTAGCCGGCTGGCAAAACGAGTGGGTATAGGACCGATTGTCACGTTGTTCACTATGTGCTTCGTCGGCAATTTCATTGGTTCGGCGTTTCTCGGTTGGTTGGTGGTCGAGGGGGGCAGTTTGACCGAAGCCTCTCAGGCCCTGGTGCTTAAAGTTGCGGCGATGAAAATGGGACTTGGTGCGAAAGAAGCTTTTCTTAGGGGAATATTGTGCAATTGGCTGGTTTGCCTGGCGGTTTGGGTTTCTTTGCGGACACAGAGCGAAACAGCCAAGTTGATCATGATTTTCTGGTGCCTGTTTGCTTTCATCGGCAGCGGGTTCGAGCACAGCATAGCTAACCAGAGCTTGATGAGCATGGCGATGTTCCTGCCGCATGGAGCAGAAATTTCCCTTGCCGGGTTTATCCATAACCAGGTCTTTGTTACCCTCGGGAATTTGGTCGGTGGCGGCGCCTTCGTGGGTCTGGTGTATTGGCTGGCCACACCCAGCTTGAGGATGGAAGCGGGAGCCAGCTTGCAAGAGGAAGAGCTCGCTGCCGCGGAGAAATAATTTAAGATTCGGCCGTTAGTTACCCCCAGTGGGCTTTTGAATCTCTTGATCATTCAGTATAATTCATGAAACAGGGGGTTATATGGCGGCTGCGTTAGAAGACGAGTTGGGCGACATTGTTCAAAAAGCCCGGGATGGAAAGTCTTTCTCCCAAGGCGACCTGGCCCGCGCCGTCGGTTTGTCGGTGGGAAAGGTTGGGCGCATCGAGTCCTACGAGTGGATCCCGGAAGACTCGGTTCTCCTGAAGTTGGCCGGTGCCCTGGACCTGCATGGACCATCGCTGGTGGCCATTGCCAGAGAGAAATGGGTCCCTGAGAAAATAACCCCCGATCCGGATCCGTTCGATATTACATGTCTCAACGTTTATATGGGACTTTATCCGGTAAAATGTTATCTGCTGACTTGCCGGGAAACCCGTGCGACTGCCGTGATCGATACCGGCGGTGATCCCGAAGCCGTCATCAAAAAAGTCCGTGCACTGGACCTTCAACCGGAAAAAATTCTCCTGACCCACGCACATCCCGATCATGCCGGGGGGGTGTCCCAACTCGAGTGCGAGTTTCAATGCCCCACCTGGCTCGATAAAAAAGAACCCCGCCCTTCCGGAAGTCGCAACCTGCAGTTTGTCGAGGGAGGCGATTTGATTCCCTTGGGGAAATTGAAGATCGAGGCCATTGCAACCCGAGGGCATACGCCCGGAGGTATTTCCTACAGGATCAACCGGTCCATCATTTCCGGAGATGCCATTTTTGCCGGTTCCATGGGGCGCGCCAATTCCTCTTGGTCGCTGCTTTTCAATTCCATCACCCAAAACCTGTTAACCCTTCCTGAGGATACACGGCTGTACCCAGGCCATGGTCCGGCCACCACCGTGGGCGAGGAAAAACAACACAACCCCTTTTTCTGCGGCAAAGTTGGCGGTGAAGAGTAGATCGTCTTTTTCCCCTTGCAAATTATCCACAAGCTAGACATATTTCCGGTATGGACCCGGAGGTAGTTAATTATCATTATTGTGATGATCTTCTCACCCGGCCATTGCCGCCCAATACCCGAATCCTGGTCACGGGTGCGAATGGCTATGTCGCTCACCGTTTGATTCCTGAGCTCATCCACCGCGGATACATCGTCCGTTGCATGTTTCGTAATCGACGCACGCCGCCCATTCTGATCCATCCGCGCATCGAGGTGGTGTATGCCGATTGCCTGAACCCGGAGGAATTGCCGCCCGTGCTTCAGGGTGTGCATACCGCGTACTACCTGATCCATAGCATGCGTGCTAAGAAAAAGGAATTTCATGAAAGAGACGCTCGGGCGGCGCACAACTTCGTCCGAGCTGCCGAGGCGACTGGAATTCAGCGGATCATTTACCTGGGTGGGCTGGGGGAGAAGAGCGAGGGGCTTTCCGAACACCTCAGGAGCCGGCAGGAAGTTGGACGTATTCTGACCGAGAGTAGTATTCCCGCCGTCAAACTACGCGCAGCGATCATAGTCGGCGCAGGCAGCGCGTCTTATGAGTTGATGAAGTTCCTGGCCCTTGACAGTCGTTGGATTCCCTTCCTGTCTGAGTTCAACTCCAAGTGTCAGCCCATCGCTATCCGCGACGTGATCAAATACCTGGTTGGCATTCTTGAAATGCCCGGTCTGAAATCCCGCGTTTACCAAATTGGCGGGAAAGATGTGATGAGCTATAAGGATCTCCTCCTTAAATTCGCGGGCCTACTCAACGGGCGTATCCGGTTTTTCGATGTGTCATGGGTACCCGTTCCCGTGGAATGGTTATGCTGGACTTACGCCTACTGGCTTCACCTGTTTACATCCATTCCCGCCAATATCACGTCTCTTTTACTTTCCAGTTTGCGTAGCGATGTGTTCTGCAGAGAAAAAGACATTGCTGAGATCCTCCCATTCGAACCCCTGAATTTTCAGACGGCAGTGCAGTGGGCGCAGGAAAAGGAAGCGCAGTCTCGGGTTTTCTCCCACTGGAGCGATGTGCCTCCGGATGCAATGAAAGATCAGATGCCACTTTTCGAATACGAATCTTCCGATTTTGAAGTCGATGAACACTCTATTGAGATTTGTGCGCCTCCTGAAAAAATCTTCCCCATCATTTGCCGGATCGGGGGAAAAAACGGCTGGGCTCATGCCAATCTTTTATGGGAGATTCGCGGTCTCATCGACCGGGTGATCGGAGGAGTTGGGCTCCACCGCGGACGGCGCGATCCGGACCAACTCAGGGTTGGCGATTCGGTTGACTTTTGGCGCGTGGAAAAACTCGAACCCGGAAGAGAACTACTGCTCCGTGCCGAAATGATATCGCCCGGGTTCTCCTGGCTGCAGTTTGAGCTGGAACCGATTGGTGATGGCAACACTCAGGTGACTTTGCGGGCTCATTTCATTCCCAAACCGTTTTGGGGACATCTTTACTGGGGCAGCCTGTCGAAGTT
>CAZVZT010000028.1:0-3826 GCA_964631515.1 uncultured Nitrospinaceae bacterium | reverse complement strand
AAAGTTCGTAAAAAAATTCCTCCCTTGTTCATCATCGATTCCTTTCTGGATACAGGTGCTGATCCTTCGTTTATCGTGACGAGAGATTTTAATCTTGATGGGCATCTCGACCTTGTTGTCACTAATAGCGGCGACGGCACCCTGTCCTACTTCAAGGGCAAAGGGGACGGGACGTTCAAGGATCAGATTATTTTAAAGGCAGGGGAGGATCCCATTTGTGTCGTCGCCGGCCATTTTAATAAGGACGAGTTCCCTGACTTAGCCGTGCTGAATTACAGGGGGCAGGATATCCAAATCTATCTTAATACCCGGTTTGGCAGCTTCAGAAATACGGGTGTATTTCTGAAGCCGGGAAAGATTCCGATTAATGTGACGACAGCCGATTTCAACAGGGATGGATTTTTTGATCTTGCCGTTACCCTGCGATTTCACAAGGTAATGATCCATATGGGAAAAGGGAAAGGACTTTTCCATAGTCCGGTGAAAATTCCCGTCAAGGGACAGCCGACCGGTATCATCACCGGAGACTACGATAAGGATAACCACACGGACGTTGCTGTAGCGCTGGCCGGATCCGGCAATACCGGAGTGCAAATACTGTGGGGAAAGGGTAACGGAACATTTGAACCGTCGCAACGCTTCAAGGGAGGCGGTCAGCCTTTAACCATTGCCAGTCTCGATGTAGATGGCGACGGTTACGACGACCTTGTGACATCGAGTAACGTTTTACACGCCCTGACCCTGCTTCGGAACAACCAAGACAAGACATTCACCGCGCTCAAAGATTTTGCTTCGGGGTCCTTCCCAAAATTTGTTGCCGCCGCCGACTTTACAGGTGATGGATACCCCGACCTTGCTGTGTCCAACTCGACGGATGACCGTATCTCCGTTTCCCTCGGTAAAGGTAACGGGACCTTTACCTATCCACCGATCTTCCACGCTGTCGACGAGTACCCCCAGGGAATTGTAACTGGTGATTTCAATCAGGATGGGTTGATCGACATGGCCGTCACCTGCCGCGATAAACAGCTTGTCGACATTCTCCTCAAGAAGAACATGATCAATCCTAGACCGAATGTTCCAAAAACACTTCCGGCCCGGGAAAAGAAAGCGGCCTGAGAAAGGGACAACTCACTATTAAAGTGTTCGTTGTCATTGGTCTGTCTATGGAGAGCTGTCTCATCACGCGATCAAAAAATGATGGTTACCTCCTACGGACGCGCGGGAAGGGTTTTCATCTTGACATCCCCGTATGGGCTTGCCAAGATGCCGGCCGTTTGCATACCCTAATTTTTTCATTGATTAGCTATTGATTGGGTTCATTGTTTGGAGATAGATCTGGGTGAAGTTTTTATGAGCGACAAGAGCGAGAACATTCAGGATACGGGAAAAGAGAAGGGGGGAGTATTTGCGCGGTTGAAGCTGGGGCTTCGAAAAACGCGCAATAGTTTGGCCGATGGGATCGTTAAGATTGTCCGCAGTGAGGAGGAGATTGGGCCCCATTTATGGGAAGAATTAGAGGACATGCTGTTGATGGCGGATGTTGGGGCTCCCACGACGAGCTGGATTCTTAGTGAACTGAAAGGGGTGACCTATAAATCCCGTATCCGAAATAAGGGGGAAGTGATCGGATATTTAAAGGAACTGTTGGTCCGTATTCTAGAGGATGTCCATACAGAAGAAGCATTACACGTAGACGGGCCTCGTGTCATCCTGGTAATCGGGATCAATGGATCGGGCAAGACGACCACCATCGGCAAGCTTGCGGCAAAATGGAAAGGGCAGGGCCAGCAGGTGGTTCTGGCCGCGGGTGATACCTTTCGTGCGGCGGCGGTCGAGCAACTGCAGGCCTGGGCTGAACGTATTGATGTCACCTGCGTGCGGCAAAAAAGCGGTGCCGACCCTTCCGCGGTGGCATTCGATGCAGTGCAGGCTGCTGTGGCCCGAAACGCCGATACGGTTATCGTGGACACCGCCGGTCGACTGCAGACCAACGCCAACTTGATGGAAGAATTGAAAAAGATCAAGCGTGTCATTGGCAAGGTTGTCGAGAACGCTCCCCACGAAACTCTCTTGGTGCTCGACGCATCGATCGGGCAAAACAGTCTATCGCAAGCTAAATTATTTAATGAGGCGCTGGGCGTGGATGGGCTGGTTATGACCAAGCTGGATGGGACGGCCAAAGGAGGGATTCTCTTCAATGTCACCCGCGAATTGAAGGTCCCTGTCAGGTTTGTCGGGGTGGGCGAGCGGGTCGATGACCTTCAATCTTTCAATTCAAAGGCATTTGTCGAGGCGTTATTTGACAGGTGAAGACTTCGGCTAGCTTCAATTTTTGCGTATGCCTTGGTTGGGTGTGCTCCGACCTAAAGGACCCGGGCAAGAGATGCTTTTGTGAAGTCCTATTGCTCTTGATTGAATAATTTTAATCAAACTTATTGATGGAACCCTCTCTTACCCCTGATTCGTAGGACCGGGTTTCGCGAAAGAGGGTTCCGCTGAGAAAGATCAAGCCAATGAGGTTTGGGATTGCCATCAACGCGTTCATCGCATCGGAAAAATTCCAAACCAGTTCCAGCTTGACCATAGCACCGACAAATACACAGGCAACCCAGGCGTAACGGTAATAAGGAACCCATTTTTCTCCAAAAAGATATTCGAAGCATTTCTCACCGTAATATTCCCACGCTAGAATCGTAGAAAATGCAAAAGTGACCGCGCCCAGGGTCACAATAATTTCCCCCCAGTTCCCAGGCAGGCCCGCAGAAAAGGCTTGGACGGTTAGGGCGACTCCTGTTTCCCCGGAAACCCAGACCCCGGTTGCGCTCAGGGTTAGGGCAGTGAGTGAGCAGACGACGAGAGTATCGAGGAACGTACCGGTCATGGAAACCAGCGCTTGTTTTGCCGGATGATTGGTTCTTGCCGCCGCTGCCGCAATCGGGGCGCTTCCCAATCCAGATTCGTTTGAAAAAAGACCCCGGGCAACGCCATAGCGAATGGTTCGAGCCAGGGAGGCACCGACGAACCCTCCTGTGGCGGCGGTTCCAGTAAAGGCGTGTTCAAGGATCAGTTTGATTCCCGCACCCAGATGATCAAGATTGTTGAGGATAACGATGAGCGCGCCGACGAAGTAGATGCTGACCATTATGGGAACAAAAAACGAGGCGACCTCGGCGATTCGGTGAATCCCCCCGATGATCACCAGGCCTGTCAAAAAAGCAAGTAGGAAACCTACAAAAAAATTATTGACTCCCAAAGAGTCGACCATCGCACCTGTAGCGGTGTTGGCCTGGATCATATTGCCGATACCAAAGGCGGCCAAGGCACCGAACGCGGCAAAACAAACGCCCAACCATTTCTTGCCTAGGCCGTGTTGGAGGTAATACATCGGGCCGCCTGAAATCTCATCATGTTCGTTTGTCTGTCTATACTTAACCGCGAGAAAACTTTCCGAGTACTTGGTGGCCATCCCTACCAGTCCGGTGACCCACATCCAGAAGATGGCGCCGGGTCCTCCGAGCGCGACGGCAGTACTCACGCCGGCGATATTACCAGTGCCAACGGTTGCTGCGAGGGCCGTCATCAACGCCCTAAAATGGGAGATATCGCCTTTCCCCTTTCGCTCCTTGGTGAAAGTTAGGCGAAACGCATAAAGCAGGCCTCGAAATTGAATTCCCCTCAGGCAAACCGATAACCAGAACCCCGCCCCCAACAAGAGAACCAGGAGCCACGGTCCCCACATGAACTCGGCAAAACTGGCGAAAAATAAATTCATTGGTTGTAGAGAGCTTCGAAGATAATTTTCAGTACATTCAAAAGAGGGAGA
>CAZVZT010000027.1:6383-11674 GCA_964631515.1 uncultured Nitrospinaceae bacterium | reverse complement strand
GCACGCATGCCCGTACACTCACATACCGATGTAAAAAACATCCTTAAAAAATACCGGGAACTAAAAGGGAGCTAACAGGTCTCCAATAAACTATTTGGACCGAGGCCAGACATAAACGCGTTGTGTGTATTGCAACAAAATCCCTCTTCCCTCACGTAAAAAGAGAGCTCTCCCGGGTGACCGTGCATTGGCCTTGGCTTCATGCCTTAAGGCGCCTTGTGCGTGCGATGAAACGAATTCCAGATATCGCAATGGCTGCGGGTGAACGCTTCGACCCCCATCAACCGGTTTTTCCATCCTGGTTTTAGAATCCGGTAACACTCATCAGCTACAGCATCAAGGTATTCCCCGAACAAACGTTCAACATCCTTAGTTTTAGAACGTCTACGAACATCCAGGAAAGAAACCTTCTTCAAAGCCGCTTTACTGGCCTCTTTCGATGCGTAGTAATATTCCAGTACTTCTTCCATCTCCTTCCGCGTACCGGGACGATGAAGATGCCCGGCAACATAGACATCGAAGTCCAGCTTGAGTGCTTTCTTAATAGCACGAACTTGGCTGAAAATATCGGTGGTGTAGGCAAAGTTTTTAAACGGAACCGACTTTGGCGTGACCGTATCCACATACATCATAATTCGGCGTGAGGGGATATAAATAATCGAGTTGCCCTTGCCGTGCCCTTCGCCAGGGTAAATCAAGTCAATGGTAACGCCTCCGATCGAAAGCGTGTAGTTCATTCCAAAATTAATATGCGGGACAGGACGGTCCGGGTCCTTATAACGTCTGAGTATTTTACCCGTTTCTAACTGGGCGATGATCTGCACCTCCTCACCGGCAAAAAGATAGGCATCGCCGATGTGGTCCCTGTGCGCATGCGAGTAGATCATGAACTTGACCGGGCGATCCGTCACTTCCCGAATGGCAGCCTTAAGCAACCTACCTTTTCCTCGAATGGGATCGGTGATAACCACACCTTCCGACGTCACCACGAACAAATTGTTGTACACACCGGTCGAAAAAAAATAAACCTCTGGTGCGAGCTTTTGCACAAAGTATCCCTTTTTACCCAGAGGCGGAAGCGGTTCATAGTAACCGTCTGGTTCATACGCCGTCACCCCGGTGGGCTCCGATATAGGGGTTGATTTATCGGAAGACATAGTGACGCAACCTGACAGCACCCACAACACAGCGCCCAGAAACACCGGATAGATCATGTTATTCCCTGTGTTCATAAGCGTTCCTCCCTACTAAATATAAAAGTTATGATTTTCTTATCCATTTTGGTAGACTTATTTTTGTCGATATCCATGGTCATCGACGGCGGATTCCCAGAGTTCGACGGTCTTTTATTTTCATCCCAGCTATCGAGGAGAGACGTCATGAAAGGCAAGGTTTTAGGCATTGCAAGTATCCTAATTTTGTCCCTGACGATGGGCTGCGGAACCATGGGCAATAACTTCGACACCTCCCAAGTTCGCACGATCCAGAATGGCGTGACCACGCAAGTCGACATTCTTGACAGATTCGGCCCCCCGTTCAAGGAAGGCGTCGCAAACGGCCGTGTCATGTGGACCTACCAGTTCGACGTATGGAGCCTGCTAGACACGACAAAGTCAAAGGACCTTGTGATCCTGTTTGACGACAGGCGCATCGTACTAGCCCATCGGTATACCACCAGCGGACCAGAATAACACAAGCACTCCCACTTGAACCCGGAACCGAAAGCCCTATCCCTAATCGTCTACGATTTTGACGGCACACTGGTCAACACCCTAGCCGATATCACCGATTCGGCAAACCTCGCCCTAAAAGAGTTAAACCTACGCTCATTAAGTCGGGAGATCATCCGCGCCTACGTGGGAGGTGGTATGCACAGGCTTATGGAGCAGGCATTGAACGGCACTGGGTACGACGACATCAAACATGCTGTTACCCTGTTCCGCAAACATTATGGCGATCACCTGCTGGACCAAACAGAATTTTACCCCAACACTCGGGAAACAGTTGAACACTTTTCCAATAAAAAAAATGTGATTTTCTCCAATAAGCCCGTCGCTTTCATTGAAAGAATACTCAACGCGCTCGATTTTCGACATCCTTTCCATGCGGTACTCGGAGGAGACAGTCTAGATACAAGAAAACCCGATCCCAGCGGACTACACCTTCTCATGCGCCAGTTCAACTGTTCTCCCGAGCAAGTGCTTATGGTTGGAGACAGCGCTATAGACATTGAAACCGGAAAGCGCGCTGGAGCATGGACCTGCGGTGTCAGTTACGGATTGGGCAATTCCCAGGCCCTACAGGAATCCCAACCCCATTATATGATTGATGATCTATCCCGATTGAAGGCATTGTTAAAATGAACTTGAGCATAAATTAAATCTGCAAGAATACAGATGAATCATGCCGCAACTGTAGCAAACGTTGACACCCTTGGAGCCTAACAAAACTTGAGAAATCCTGATCGCTGAGGACAGCCCCGCGTTGCCGTGATTTAGCTCTACTGCTAAAACAAGTTTCTTCACCCCCCCCAAAACCATTGATATACCTTGACTTTACTGGGAGCGAGGCCTAAAATCTCCCGGAATGGTTCCCAACGAAAAGACCCTATCGATCTACCTGATCGCTATCTGCGGCACAGGAATGGCCTCTCTTGCCGGGTTGCTCAAGAAATCTGGCTATAGAGTCACAGGATCCGACTCTAACATCTACCCACCCATGAGCACGCTTCTAAAATCGGCTGGGATCGACATCAAGCCGGGGTATCGGCGCGCGAACATCTCCGACGGTATCGACCTAGTTGTCATCGGCAACGCTGTATCGAAAGATAACGAAGAGGTTCTAGCGGTCCAGGAAAAGGGTCTTCCTTACACTTCGCTTTCTGAAGCCCTGAGAAGATTCTTTCTAGAAAAACGAAAGTCGCTGGTCGTTACCGGGACGCACGGAAAGACCTCCACTACTGCGCTGTTAAGCTGGGTGCTGCATTCCGCCGGACACCGCCCCGGCTTCATGGTTGGCGGGTGGGTAAAAAATTTCGACAGCAATCACGCCATCCCGCAAGGTAATTTCTTTGTAACCGAGGGGGATGAGTACGACACCGCTTTTTTCGATAAAGGGCCCAAGTTTCTTCACTACCAACCATTTGCGTCGATACTCACAGGTATCGAATTTGATCACGCCGATATTTATCGGGATATTGACCACATCAAAGACTCGTTCCGGAAATACATAGAAACCATCGATCCTGAAGGGTTCTTGCTGGTAGAATTTTCGGACCGACATGCCCGGGAAGTTCTCGCCGGCGCCACATGCACGGTGGAAACCTACGGGTTTTCCTCAGACGCCGACTGGTCGGCAGAAGGTTATCGCTTCGAGGGGGGCAGCGGACATTTTACCTTGCGTCACCAGGACAAGACCGCTGGAACTTTCCGACTCCCGATGATTGGGCGGCACAACACAGAAAACGCGGTGGCGGTGGCAGCGATGGGGCTTAAACTGGGTCTTACCGCGGGAGAGATCGAAAAAGCATTTACGGACTTCCAAGGAATCAAACGACGGCAGGAAATTGTGGGTGTTAAAAATGGGGTCACGGTGATCGACGATTTCGCACACCACCCAACAGCCATCCGGCGTACCCTGGAAGCGGTGCGGGAGGCGTATCCCGGGCACAGAATATGGGCCGTATTCGAACCGCGTTCCGCAACGTCCAGGCGGAAGGTGTTTGAGAGCAAACTGCCCGAATGCTTCGCCGAAGCCAACCGGGTGATCCTTGCGGAACTCTTCGCGCCGGACAAAATAAAACCCGAAGAGCGGCTAGACCCAAAACGGGTAATCAAGGACATCAACCAGAACGGAGGCGACGCGTATTTTATCCCTGAAGTGGATACCATAGTGGAAAAAATAGCCGCTGAATGCCGCCCGAAGGACGTAGTCTTGATCATGTCTTCCGGAGGATTTTCTGGGATTCACCAAAAACTTCTTGCCCAACTGTAACGGTACGCAAATTTCGAATAAAAATATTATGGAGAGCTACGGCCAACTCAAACTGGATTTAATCAACAATGGATTGATTATCCCGGAAGACGTCCGCACCATTTCGGAAGTGATCTGCGGGTACTGTGATGGGCGGCCCGGAGAAGAGATTGCGCTGTCTTTGGCAGAAAACTTTATCGTCAAAGTCCCGATCAAGGAACCCGGCGAAGACCGCCCACAGCTCAAACTGAGTGGAGAGGCTCTAACGCTCCACTCCAGGGGGGAAGAGATCGAAGTCGGTGTCGTTCCGCTACCCAATTTCGTTCGGGAACAAATGAAAAAACGGTCCCCGGTTTCGGAAAACGCCTGTATAGACGGCTACTGCCTAAACCTATTTTTGCGTGCCGTTGGACAAAAGAACCGACTCAACCTGTCACGGGAAACAATTCTGTCAGTAATCAAATCGGCTTTCGAGGAAGGATCGGCCGATCTAGTCCAGCTCAATCTGGACTATTGCCGCGAACCCGATCGAGGGTTCACACGACTGGCCCCGGTGGTGCAGGCGATCAAGAAAGAGTTCAGCACCTTCGTCGCTCTGCGCGGATTTCCTCCAAAAGACAAGCGGTCTCTAGACAAAGTTTACGCAGCGGGAGTCGACCTGCTTAACCTCCCGCTCGAAGGATTTGTTGGAACGGCCAAAAAGGGTGACATTATCTTACCGCCAATGGTTCATGGCGCACTAGAATACGCCACGGGTATCTTCCCACCGGGAACAGTTTGGACTGAGTTGTTTCTGGTTCCGGGGCCCCTTGATTTATTAAAAGAAAAAATTGATTACCTAACCGGAAAAGGGATCATCCCGTTGCTAAAATTAATCGTACCTAGCATCGTAACAGGGGAAGAACATCACCGTGCCGCAGAGGCCGCTCGGTACTTGGAACAATCAGCCCAGAACGCCGGGCTCCCTCTCAAGTGGCTTTTCCCCCACTGCCGGTACCTGTCACCGCTGGATGCACGTTTTTTCACTAACTCGCCCAAATCGGCCAAACTCAACGCCAAGCCCATATACAAATCTCCACTCGGACGGAAGGCACTAGAAGGATTCGCCGCATTGCGTCGGAAACTTCGGATCAGAGACGTGAGCGATTCCTACGAATCGGCAGGTTTGTAAGGTACTGGCAATATCCCCCCCCCAAGTTACCGATTTATTTAAGGAAAAGGGTTAATTTCCTTACCGCAGCCTGTATTCCTTGAAACCAAGCATTCTCTTTTGCTAGGCTGATTTCATCGACATGACTCATTCATCCAAAATAATGGCC
>CAZVZT010000027.1:0-6283 GCA_964631515.1 uncultured Nitrospinaceae bacterium | reverse complement strand
TTAACTAACGGCACGCTCATCACACCAGAAAAGGCGGCGCAACTACGCGAAATTCAGGACCGGTCCGCGCATCCCTTACAGTTCCGAGTGAGCATGGAAAGTTTTGAGGAAAAGACCAACGATAAGATTCGGGGGAAAGGTGCCTTCAACCGCGCCGTCGAAGGGATCCGCAATCTCGGATCCGCCGGATTCCTCCCCATCCTCACCGTAACTCGCAGTTGGGACGATGGACAAGACCTAGAAATGGAAGCCCGCTTCCTTGAGTTCCTGAAATCCCTGAATGTGCCGGAACCCCGTCTCAAGATTCTTCCCGGATTCCTCATCGGCCGTCTAGAGGAAAACTTTCGGGCCTATTCCAGTGATGAACATGTCACCGAGAAATGTTTCGAGAACTACGACATCACCAATCTTCAATGCGCTACATCACGCATGGCAACGGAAAAAGGAATCTATGTCTGTCCCATCCTGGTCAATCACGATGACGCTAATATGGGCGATACGCTTAAGGAAACCCTGCGCCCATTCGCACTCGCCCACCCTGCGTGCTATACCTGCCGCGTTACCGGGATGACCTGTAGAAGCGAATAAAAACTTTTATTTTTTTCATAATTATTTATTCCTGATTAAGTTCCAAGGGCATGCCACGTTTTTGGTATTCATCCTGTTCTGAAACGTGTTAGCATTCCTCTACCGTCGGTCTTTGGAAGCACCGATTCCAGTTCTCATACTCATCTATCCCGACGTATTAATTTATGGCACTCCTACATTCCACCAAAATTCCGCTAGGAACTTTGGCTCATGATTTCGAACTCCCAGGCGTTGACGGTAAAACCTACACACTGAGCAGCTTCGCAAATCAGAAAATTCTCGTCCTCATTTTCATGTGCAACCACTGCCCTTATGTAAAAGCAGTCCTGCAACGGTTGATCGACTTACAAAATAGTTTTTCGAAATACAGGGTACAGTTGACCGGGATCAATTCTAATGATGCAACACGGTATCCTGACGACTCATTCGACAATATGAAAGCTGTCGCACAAGAGAGGGGGGTCTCCTTCCCCTACCTGTTCGACGAAACGCAAGAAACTGCAAAAGTGTACGGTGCTGTATGCACACCTGATCTTTATGTTTATGGCGAAGAACGAAAACTTCTATACCGGGGCAGGATCGATGATAATTGGGAGCATCCCGAACAGGTGACTCGGCAGGACTTGAAATCGGCGCTCGAGGACATCCTCGCGGGACGTCCGGCACCCAACGAACAAATCCCATCTATGGGCTGCTCGATCAAATGGAAAACCTCCTGAAGGGGAAACTATGAATCTCCAGAAAAAATGGCTAATCATTCTGGCCGGCACCGTTATCATCGGCTCGATGTTCGCCGAAAAAATCATCAGCTTTTATTTCGACTGGATCTGGTTCAATAGCCATGAGGTAGGTTCAGTGTTCTGGACCGTCGTTTTTTCACAGTGGGGTTTCGGTCTGGGTTGCGGAGTCCTCTTTTTTGCTTTCACCTGCGTTCCTCTCAAGCGCACGCATGACCGAACCGCTCATATCCCGGTACTGTTATCAGATCAGATCCGACAGGAACTCCCTCTAATCGATCTAATGGCGGCCAACCTTAAAAACCTACTGTTTATTGGCCCACTCGTGCTGGCACTGATGACCGGACTGGTCATCTCGCAAAAGTGGGATACCCTTCAATTGTTTCTTGAGGCGGTCCCGTTCGGCAATGCCGATCCCATTTTCGGAAACGATTATTCTTTTTATCTGTTCACTCTGCCCCTGTTAAACCTAGGCAAGTCGGTGTTATGGGAAATCCTGATCGTACTTGCCATCGGTTTCGGGCTCATATTTTTCTTTAAGCGATTCGTGTATGTGGGACCAACAGGAGTTGTCCTCCAGGCGGAAGCGCGGCGCCCGCTGTCCTTACTGGCGGCATATTTCTTCATTCTTCTGGCCATTGAGTTTCACCTCCAGCGCTTCACCCTCCTGAGCGGAGGGAATGGTGTCGTCGCTGGAATCGGCTATGCAAGCTATCACGGACAGTTGCCCATCCTCAATGGGATGTCGATACTGTCACTTCTAGGTGCCGGGCTCAGCTTTTTTATCGCCACTGGGCGTGGCATGAAGAAAGTGGCACTCGCACTGGCCGGGATCGGATTGATTTATTTCGTCAGTGGTTTCTATCCCAAACTCCTTCAGAAGTTCATCGTCGAGCCCAACGAACTGATCAAGGAGACACCATTCATCGAACACACCATCGCGGGTTCCCTTAAGGCTTATGGACTGGAGAACACCGAATCGCAGATACTTACTGGCGCCGCTGAGTTAACTGCCGACACTATCCGCGCCAATAGCCTCACCGTCGAAAATATCCGGCTATGGGATCAAGAGCCTTTGCTCGATACCTTGGGGCAGATCCAGGAAATCCGCACCTATTACCAGTTCAACTCGGTCGATAACGACCGGTACACGATCGACGGCACCTACCGACAAACCCTGCTATCCCCACGCGAGCTAAAGTCATCCAGTTTGCCTAACCGCACGTGGATCAATGAGCACCTCACTTTCACACATGGGTACGGCGTATCACTGAGCCCCGTCAACCAGGTTACACCTCAAGGGATGCCCGTTCTGCTCATCAAGGATATCCCACCTCGGTCAAGCGTAGACCTTAAAGTAGATCAGCCAGAGATTTATTTTGGCGAACTTTCCAATGATCACGTTTTCGTCAATACGGGAACTAAAGAATTCGATTTTCCAGAAGGGGAGAAAAACGTTTACAAGAATTATGAGGGGAGCGGCGGGTTTCCCGTCGACTCATTCCTACGCAAAGCGCTCCTCGCGGCCCGATTCAAAACACTGAAGATTCTTTTCTCGGAAGATATAAATAACGATAGTCGCGTACTGATGTACCGAAACATTTCCGAGAGGGTGCAGAAGGTTATACCGTTTCTACGGTTGGACAGTGACCCCTACCTGGTGGTCAGTGAAGGGCGACTGCAATGGATGTACGACGCCTACACCGTGAGCGATCAGTTTCCCTATTCGCAGGTGATTCCCCAGTTTGGCAACTATGTCCGGAACTCGGTAAAAGTCGTGGTCGACGCCTATGAGGGATCTATGAATTTTTATATTGCCGACCCGAACGACCCCGTCATCCTCACTTGGCGTAATGTTTTCCCCGAATTACTTAAAGACCTTGAGGAGATGCCGGAAGATTTAAGAAGCCATATCCGGTATCCATCGGACCTGTTCACGATTCAAACGTTCATCTATGCGACTTACCACATGAAATCCCCGCAGGTGTTCTACAACAAGGAAGACCAGTGGGAAATTCCGGAAATCGACAATCGGATGATGCAACCGTATTACACAATCATGAAACTTCCAAACAAGGAGAAGGAAGAATACATCCTGATGCTCCCATTCACCCCGCGGGGAAAAAGCAACCTTTCTGCATGGATGGTGGCCCGCAGCGACGGAGAAAACTACGGCAATCTGATCTCTTACGCTTTCCCAAAACAGAAGCTCATCTACGGCCCAAACCAGATGGTGGCCCGGATCAATCAGGACGCGGAAATTTCTCGCCAGATCTCGCTGTGGGATCAGCGCGGATCGAAAGTTATCCAAGGCACGCTTTTGGTCATTCCCATCGAAGAGTCGCTAATCTACGTGCGCCCCCTGTACCTCAAGGCTGATGCCGGGAAAATCCCAGAACTCAAGCGGGTCATCGTCGGTTACGAAGACAATATCGCTATGGAACGCACTCTGGATGAGGCCCTGGCAAAGATTTTCGGCGGGGAAGTTATGGAATCTTCTGTTGCGCATAAAATCCCAGCAAGAGGACCCAAGGCTCTATCCTCTCAACAGACAGACTCCGAAAAGGTTCTATTAGGCCGGTCAGATTACCAGAAGATCAGGGACACATTTGAGCGCGTCATGAAGCGGCAGGGGGAAATGGATCAGAAGCTGTCAGACCACAGGCGGGACCTAGAAACCCTCGGTGAGGCACTGGAGTCGGTAACAATCATTGAGGAATCGGTCAAGAAATAAACTTCACCCGAAAAGTTTCAGCTGTTTGGTCTCGTCTTCCCTCTCTTTCACTGCCACGGGATAGCAACCACTGAAACACGCGGCACAGAAATTCTCTTTATCCTTCCCAAACACCTCAAGCAATTTTTCCAGGCTCAGGTAGCGCAGAGAATCGGCACCGAGGTACTCGCGGATTTGCTCAAGGTCCATGTTAGAAGCGATCAACTCCTCCTTCGTTGGGGTGTCGATTCCGTAGAAACAGGAGAACATGGTTGGCGGCGAACTGATCCGAACGTGAACCTCTTTTGCCCCGGCGTCGCGCAGCATCTTGACGATCTTGCGGCTGGTCGTTCCACGCACGATAGAGTCATCAATAATGATGACTCGCTTGCCCCGAGTGAGATTGTGAACTGCGTTCAATTTAACTTTCACGCCAAAGTTGCGAATCTGCGATTGCGGTTCGATAAACGTACGGCCAACGTAATGGTTACGGATCAAACCCATTTGGAAAGGAATCTTTGATTCCTCGGAATACCCCATAGCGGAGATCACCCCGGAGTCGGGTACAGGAATGACGAAGTCGGCCTCGACCGGCTGCTCTTGAGCTAGAGCCTGACCCATGAGCTTGCGCGACGTATATACCTGATGGCCAAACAGAAAGCTGTCGGGCCGGGAAAAGTAAATATGCTCAAACACACATTGTGATACGGAATTTTTCTGGAACGGGAAAAAGGATTTCATTCCAGACTTATTAATAACGAGCAGTTCGCCCGGTTCCAGCTCGCGTATAAACTCAGCTTCTATGAGATCCATGACACAGGACTCGGAAGCGACAACGAATGCGCCGTCCAGCGTGCCTAGACAAAGCGGGCGGAACCCATGGGGGTCACGGGCGGCGATGAGTTCGTTCTCATTCATCAAAACGATGGAATACGCACCCTTGACTTGAGCCAAAGCCGCCGCTGCACGGTCTGCAAACGTCTCCCCGCGCGCCTGCGCCATGAGATGCACGATCACTTCACTATCGTTCGTAGACTGAAAGATTGCACCGGCGGAACCTAGTTCTTCGCGAATCTCCGCAGCATTAACAAGGTTTCCATTGTGTCCCAGCGCAATGGCCCCACCCGAGTACTCGATAAGACAAGGCTGGGCGTTTTTTACCTTGCTGACACCTGTAGTGGAGTACCGGTTGTGTCCGATCGCCATTTTACCCGACAATTTCTTGAGACGCGCATCACTGAATACATCGGCGACAAGACCCATTCCCACTTCAAGATGCATTCTGCCATTATTCGAAACAGCGATACCCGCACTTTCCTGCCCCCGGTGCTGAAGGGCGTACAACCCCAAATAAACCAAGTTGGCAGCCTCGGCATGTCCGTAAACGCCCACAACCCCGCATTCCTCACGAAACTTATCGAACATAAGTCTCCAACGCTCCCATCCAGAGTTTTTTCAAGGTTGAAACCTCTTCACGAACGAACTCTTCTTCGTTGATGTTCACCACTAGGGAGTTACCACCCACTTTACCGATCACGGCAAACGGAACTTTCATAGTCCTAGCTTTCTCTTCCACCGCTTCCCGGTTGCTCTCGGGGAAGGAAACCAAGATACGGGATTGTGATTCCCCAAACAGACAGGCATCGCGACGGATCGTCGATTCAATATGCAGCTCCGCACCTCGGGGTGATTCCGGATGGCTAATACACGATTCAGCTAGCGCAACACCCAAGCCCCCTTCGGAACAATCGTGGGCCGAAACGACCAGACCTTCACTGATCAGTGCCAGACACATTTCGTGAACTGACCGTTCCAGTACCTGGTCTAAGTGGGGCGGTTTACCCTCCACGCGGTTGGACATGACGCTTAAATATTCGCTCCCCCCTAACTCCTCCAAGGTAGGACCCATAAGACCGATGAGGTGCCCGGACTCCTTGAACCATTGGGTGGTGTGATGGGAGCGGTCCTCCAGCAATCCCACTACAGCAACCGTAGGGGTCGGGTAGATCGCCTCTCCTAGGGTTTCATTATAAAGACTGACGTTCCCGCTAACCACCGGAATGTCAAAAAACCTGCATATCTCACCCAAGCCTGCGACGGACTGAGCAAACTGCCACATGATCTCGGGTTTCTCAGGGTTCCCAAAGTTAAGGCAATTGGTGAGCCCGATCGGCATGCCACCAGAACAGACAATGTTGCGGACGCATTCAGCAACGGCGATCTGCGTTCCATAAAAAGGATCCAG
>CAZVZT010000026.1:0-11709 GCA_964631515.1 uncultured Nitrospinaceae bacterium | reverse complement strand
GAACGAGACGCCGGGACCAGGTTATCCTGAGCCTGTTTGCTTCCCTCCTAAACAAGGCCTCTCAGCACTTTTCCCTATCCCTTTTTTTCCAACAAGCCACTTTAAAGTAAAGCGTTAAATTTCTTGACTTTAAAAAAAGCGTATGCTATTTCTCACCCTATTTTGAAGCACAGTCGAGTAGAAATCTCTACCGCAACAAATAAAAGCTTGAAGATTTGATACGCAACTTGGTTTTAAGGAAGTGGGAAACCGATCCATCAGTTTTTTTCTGATTTAAAAATAGGACTAGAACGGGTTCCCTTAGATTCGAAGTTTAGTTAGTATCTTCTCTCGACAAGTGATTTAGACTACCGAACCCGTGGTGAGGGGCAACCTAGTAAGGCCCCGCCTTCTTTTGGAAATCTTATGCCGAGCTTGAAGTAATAGGGGCTTGGCACACAGGGGACCTTAAATGAGCTCGTCATCCGGTAACCCACCAGCAAGAAACTCATTTTTCACCATCCTGATCGCCCTGGTTTTGTTTTATGGTCTGGGGCATCTTCTTCCTGCTTCGCTACCAACAGCATCCTCGACCTTTTTTGGCATGACCGGTCCGGCCATCGCCTACGCCGAAGAAGACGAAGAATTTGATGAAGAAGAGGACGAGGAAGAGGAAGAAGAAGGCGAAGAAGAAGGCGGTGAAGAAGCTGCCGAAGGCGAAGAAGAAGAAGAAGGTGAAGACCTCTCCTATCTCACCGATATCGGACCGGCTAAAGAACATGAGTTCGAAGAATTTTCCTTCCTGGGGATGAGCAACCGGAAGTTCACCTGGTTTGCCGCGCAACTGCATATCCTTTTTGCCTCGTTCATCCTGGGCTGTCCCATGTTCGTCGTCATCATGGAGGTCATGGGTGCACGCCGAACCCAGGGCGTGCGTAAAGCCATCATCTTTTCCAACGTATTCCTCGGAGTACTGATCGGGGTGGTGATAGGGATTGTCATGGAGGTTATTGTCGGGATCCACCATGGGGTCCTCTTTGGTATGTGGGCCTGTGCCTTCGCCGCGCTTATTGTCAGTGTCCTGAACTATTTTCACAAATGCGCGAACATTAAAGTCTCGGCCGCGATCGGCGGAATTTTCGGAACGATCATGGCCTGCGCCCTGACGCCGGTGGAAACCCTCCACATGGACGGGGTCGTGCTTGCAGCCGTGAACGGTGTGGTAGGTGGTCTTCTAGCCAACGGCATCATGTTCGCAGAGTCTGATTTCAAGTTTGAGCGCCTGGCGCATGAGGTGACGAAAGTCATCGGGTTCTGCTATAGCTTCACCGCGCTTACGGGTGGACTGTTCCTGTTCATCATGATGGTGGCCTACAGTGATTTTATTTCCTATCTCGTCTCCACGTTCCCGGTTCTGTTCATGGTGGTCTACCCCACCCTGTTCATCGTGGAAACCATTGTCATGTACGCCTACGTCTATTCGTGGGATCCGCTGAACAAAAGCAATAAGAAGGGGCGGCATATCGTCCTCGGAGTACTCCTCAATATTTTTGGGTTGACACTTCTGTGCGCCCTAGACGGACCCGCCACGTTCATGCAGACCCCCCCGCTTCCGCTCAATGAGCTGACAAATATCAATGAATGGAACCGGATTGCCACAGCTACTTGGATGCCGCTCAACTACCACAGGCTGGTCGGCAACGGGACCTTTGGCGGGTACATGGTGTGCATCATCGGCGCCTATATGTATCTCTGGTCCAATAAGAGTGAGGAAAAGGAATATTACGACTGGGTCGGCTACATCGGAAATATCATCGGTGTCGGCATCATGCTTCCCCTGCCGGCGATGGGTTACATCTTCGTCCGTGAAATCTACCAGTACGATGCGACCATCGGTATGTACATTATGTCGGATCGCGAGTCCATGTTCATGCTGGTTCAGGGCCTGCTTGTGGGCGCCATGTTCAGCGTGAGCAATATCTACATGTGGGTGAGTATGAAACGCATTGAGAATGCCCAGCGGTTCTTCCCGGCGATGAAGTTCGGGTTTGTTCTAATTGTCATTGCCGCGGCAATCTGGTTCACTCCCAGACGGTTCTTTGCCACCATGATGCCTGAACCGGGGATGAACGCGGATATGGTTTTACCGGATAACCTGGCTTTTATGGCTTTGATGGTCGCTAAAAATACAGCTGCATTCGCTTTGGTCATAGTCACTTTCGTCAATTACGTCTTTTACACCATCGCCACGAAGACCGGAAAAGTGCATTACGGCAAGATCAATCCGCTTGGTGTTTACTGCCTGATCTTTCTGGGATTCGCCGACATCTGGCTCATGAGCTGGATGGGAACCATCCGCGAACTGTCCCGAATGAACTGGCATATCTACAAGGTATACAAGGACGTGACCCCAGAAAAATTCACGCCGAGCCTAGCCGAATCAGGCATGCTCGTCACCGAAATAGTGTGGACATTCTTCATCGTCATGACATGTATTATCTGGCTGGGGATCAAGTATCCAAAAACCAAAAAGGAAGCTGAGGAAGTTCCACCTCAGGCCGCACCACAAACGGCGGAGTAATTCCAGGGAGCATAAAAATGCAACAACCAACTTTCCTTAAGAATTTGTCCGGAATGATGCTCAAGTTTCTGCCGCTGGCGGTGCTCGTATGGCTGATTGTGGCCTGGTTTGAATTGAACATGTTCATGCGATGGATGCTTTCCGGCGTGGTTTTGGTTTACGCGTTCCTGTTGGCGCTGCCGCCAAAGAAATTGACCGAAAAAACGTTCGGCCAGAACATCAAGTTAAAACTGCCGATTGTATTAATCATTGGGGGTCTTCTATGGTTTCTGGGGGGGAAATTCGGGTTTCCCATATGGTGGCAGATCGAATTCGTTGCCTTCGCTGTAGTCGCGCTGGCGTTTTTCATGCTCCTCGATGCCAAGACGTTGAAGCCGGAAAAGTCCACTTTCAGCTGGGTCTTCCGTCTCCTGACCACCTATGCCCTAGCATCGGGCTTGTTCATTGTCATCACAGCGCAATTGCCCCAGTTCGATCCGCAGGTTGAAGTTGATAAGTTAAACAGGCCCCCGGTCAAGTTGAGCGGATTGGCCGGACCTGAGGTCATCGCGGCAGGACGCGAGGTATTTGAAAACAACAAGTGCTTCAACTGTCACAAAGTGTTCTGGGAAGGCAACTCCGACCGCGGGCCCAACCTCGGCACCAGACAGATCGGTCTCTATTCCGAGGATTATATTCGAGGGCAAATAACCAATCCACGAAATGATCAGTCTCCCGGATTCGAGGACAAAAAATCCAAGAAGGCCATGCCCACCTACTATGAGGAAGACCTGAGCGAGGACGAAATCGACGCCGTAGTCGCTTATCTGAAAACCCTGCGTGACCCCACCAATATACCGGTAGAAGGCAAGCTGGGAAACCAGTGGACCTGGTGGGACGATCCGAAGATCCTCGCAGAAGGGAAAGTGATTTTTGAGGGGGCCGAACCCGCGACTGAAGGTCTCAACTGCGCCGTCTGCCACGGCAAGGACGGTATTCCGATGATGACCGGAGCAATGGATTTTCGCAAGGCAGATAACCCGGACACGGACAAGATGCCCGACTCCATGCCAGGTGTACTGATGAAAGACTGGCCCGATGCGTTGTGGTACAAGCGGGTGACCCGCGGTATCGACGCCACTCCTATGGCACCCTGGGGGATGATGTTCCAGCACCTCTACCTGTGGAAAGCCGAAGCTTATGCCCGCACCTTCCATGACCCGGTAGACAAGCGAACTGAAAAGAAACCCATTCCTCCCATCCCCACCAAGGAGGACATTGAAAAGTGGAAAACAGACGGGCTATTCATGGACCCGCTTCTGTAACCCTACTCGCGAAAAATTAAAACCGGTCCCGCTTTGAAAGCGCGGCCGGTTTATTTTTTGTCTACATCGCCTCCCCCACCTTCCCCTAAAATCTGATAGGATTGAACCTCTTTTATCCATCCATATAGGTAAGGAGCGTACCTTTTCCTTATTTTTTTCTGTAGCCGCAAACGGAGAACTGGCGTGAGCAAAATTGAACAGCTAATAAAAGATAATATGTCTGAAGACGGAGCGGTATTAAACCTGCGGGACAAGTACCTAGGTCTGCGAGGAGCCATGGAACTGGCGAACAACCCGGCCCTAGCTAGCGTGAAGGAGCTAATTCTACCAGGAAACCAGTGCGCCGATGAGGGGGCAGAAGCCCTGGCAGGTTCCTCTCATCTCGGCAACCTTGAAACGTTGAACCTGAACCATAACGAGATCGGTGACGACGGTGCCATCGCCATCGCCAACAGCGACAAACTTCCCAACCTAAAAAACCTGTCCATGTTTGGCAACGTCATTGGCGACGAAGGCGCCAGAACTTTTGCCGAATCGGTCAACAGTAAAAAATATCTAAAACTGGACTTATACAAAAATCAGATTTCCAACGTCGGCTATAAAGCATTGACCGAATCGGAATTGCTTAAAAATTGTGAAGAGCTGGAAATCTCCCGCGATTAGTTGCTGGCATCGGACCGATTATCCAAAAGAAGCGGCGCTTGATTTGTCTGCCGCTAGTGAGAACGTTCTCCCCAAGTATCTTTAGCAGGATTTACCCGAGCCTAGCCCGGCCATTGGGAGGGCGTGTAGGTTTTGATCTGTAGGGCGTGGATCAGTTTGGGTTCTCCGTTAATTTGCTCGTCCAACGCAGCGTAGACCATTCGGTTTCGGTCAACCAGGTTGACGTTTTCGAACTGGGCAGAGACCACCCTCACGGCATAATGCCCGGCCCCGCCGGCAGCCTTGTGCCCCCGGTGCCGGTAACTCTCGTCGATAATCTCCACATGCTCGGCACCCAGTTTTTCTTTAAGAATTTGGTCGATGATACTTACCGCTGCCATATTTTTTCCCTATTCAGTCTGTTAGTGAAAAAGTTTATAAATTAATCTGCATGAACGCACAAGTCCTTCTCCTTCAAGAGTCATCCCTGAATCCCGGCTCAGGAAGGTCAGACAGGTCTTTGAGTGATTTACTGAACCAGACCTGGGTTTCGTTCTCCTTTTCACTCACTAATCGGGCCCCACACTTAGAACAGACAGGGATCACACCCGACTGAAAACGTTTAACCCGGTTTTTTACATTGCACGCGGGACAAGGTATAATGCTTGAAGGTATAGTGCTCATAGCTCATTCTAACAACCCACGGGTACATTGAAAACTTTCATCTCTCTAAAAAAATGATTTCCCATCAATTCACATCCCAACCACCAAAACTCACAGTCTGGAACAAGGTCTCGCTGGCTCTATGGATCATCGCATGCTTGACCTTGTTGTCATTTTTTACCTTCACCTTGTTCATCATTGCCCTTGTTGTCGGCGTGGTGATTTTTGTGCTGAACTTTTTCCGCCGTGGCCCGAGAACTCATTTCCCGCGTGAAAATGAGACAACCACCTTTCGGCAAACACGCACCTACCGTTCGGATCAACGGCGCGATGATGATATCATTGACGTGTAGACCACTTTCATTTCCCCGAATCGCCTCCCCCGCTCTAAATTTATCCTGAATACAGGAAAGTGATAAGTGGGGATAATAAAATTGGTGCAACCGACATTATTCGGTAACTGAATTCGAATGTCGCTCCGCCAAGCTAGTCCTTTGACATTTCGGAGCAGGTACAATTTTTTCTTGAGGTCCAAGCGATCTGGATATAACCGGGGAAGCGGGTGTCTTCATCGAAATTTGCCAATTCGACTTGATCGCAGGTGAGGTTGGAAACATCGGTTAAATCGGCTCCGTTCAAGTATGCATCTTCCAGGTCAGCATCGCCCAAATCAGCCCCCCTCAAGTTGGCCTCGCTGATAACCGCTCCATTTAAATCGGCCCCGCTCAGGTTGGCCCCGCTCAGGTTAGCCCGAATCAAGTAAGCGGTACTCAGGTCGGCCTCTCTCAAATCAGCCCCCGCCAGATCAGCCCCCATGAGTTTGGCATATCCGAGGCAGGCTCCTTGAAGATCGTGTTTGGAATCCTCTATTTTTTTTCTAAACAGGATCCATTCCGGTAGCATATCCCCTACCCCGCCCCAACAATCTTTAATGTAGATCGTTTCATTGCTTAGAAAGGTTGCCCTGTTTGTAAACTTTCCGGCGAAACAGGCTATTCCTACGACTGACGAGTCGATCCAGAAAAAGCAATCCGTCCAAGTGATCCAACTCATGCTGCACGGCCCGAGCCTCGTACCCGAACATGTCGTAGTCCTGGGTTTCTCCGGCCTGATCTAAAGCTTTCAAGTGGATGCGTTCAAACCGCGACACGTTCCCCGTGTAATCAGGAACAGACAGGCACCCCTCCCTCCCGATAATAGCCCCCTCGTGAAAGGTGATTTCGGGATTGATCAGAACCAGCCGCCCGTGATTTGGAATATTTGGCTTGAAAGATACGTCAATGAGGACGAGTCGTTCGAATCGACCCACTTGGGGTGCAGCAATGCCCGCGGATGTTGGCCCGGCCAGCATGGTCTCTTCGAGGTCCGAGATGAACTGCTGTAAATCCTCATCAATAACCTCGATAGGACGAGAAATTTTTTTCAGGCGTGAATCCGGGTAAGTCAGGATATCAAGAACGGCCATCGGCTCAACCCATCAACGTATCAATGGGAACGAGGCGGGTTTCAACATTCTTCTCTCTGGCAAGCCGATCCAAAACCACCTCCAGAACATCGATCCCTTCTTCCGCCACACCATCAATCTCCATGATGTAAATCGGAGTATCCACCGTTCCACCCACATCCGATTCAAGGTTCAGAATACTGAGCCCGGCCTCAGCTAGAGCGCCTGTGGTTTCGGCAACGATGCCCGCCCGGTCAGCCCCATAGATACTTATACGAACATCGGGTTCTAGGTGATGATGCAACTCCCCTTCGATGCGGTCGACATGCTTCCACAGCTTCAGGGCATCGCAAACGGGGGATAGGATTTTTTCAAGAGATTCTCCAGACCCGTCATACTGAACCATTAACATAATCGTAAAATTACCACCCAGGCGAACCATCGACGCTTCCCCAAGGTTGCCCCCACCCTCAAATATTGCGGACGTCACTTTGGCGACGATTCCAGACCGGTCACGCCCAACAAACGTTAGCATGTACCAATTGCTCATTTTTTCAATTCCTCACAGCATGGATCTTAGACAAGCTCTAGGTATCTTAGCTTGCATCTTTTCAGTACGCAAAAAATCCTAGGCTACTTCATACAAGGTGTCACGCTCCAAGGGCTTGCGTCCCGCCTCGACAATCATATCCACAATAGTATTCTTCCGAAAGATCTGGTTTGTCACCGCACCTGCTGCGTGCGTAATTTTTTCCTCGACCACGGTTCCGTCCATATCGTTGGCGCCAAAAGAAAGCGACACCTGAGCGATCTGAGGAGTGATCATGATCCAGAACGCCTTGACGTGGGGAAAATTATCCAGCATCAGACGAGACACGGCTAGGGTCCGCAAATCAAGCTGCCCCGGAGTACTCGGGAGAAAATCCAGACTCGTATTTTCCGGGTGAAATGCCAGCGGAATAAAAGTCAGAAACCCGCCCGTGCGGTCCTGAAGCTCCCGTAATCGAATAAGATGATCGGTTCGTTCTTCGGCATTCTCCACATGACCGTACAACATCGTGGCATTGCTTTTCATACCCACCGAATGGATGGCTCGATGAACGTCTAGCCACTCATCCGCAGTAGTTTTCTCCGAACAAATTTTCCGGCGCACCCGCTTGGCGAAAATTTCTGCCCCGCCCCCAGGAACTGAACCCAATCCAGCATCACGTAAGGTGACCAGAGTATCCTTCAGGGACATCCCGGCGATTTTCGCCAGATACTGGAGCTCTACCGCCGTAAACGCCTGGATATGCACTTCCGGAAAGCGCTGCTTCAGCCCTGAAATCATGTCCACGTAATATTGAAAGGGAAGGTTTGGATGCAAACCGCCCACGATATGAAACTCGCTCACACGGCCGCTCTCATACTTCTTTGCATCCGAGAAGACCTCCTCCAAAGATTTCGTGTAGGCAGTAGGATCATTTTCCTTAACCCCGAAAGCACAGAACTGGCAACTGTTGACACATACGTTGGTGTGGTTGATATGGCGGTTGTGAATGAAGTAGGTCTTATCTCCATGAATCTGTTCACGGGTAATATTCGCAAGATAGCCCACCCCCAATAGATCAAACGAGTTCCACAAAGTTACCCCATCCTCAAGCGATAGACGCTCTCCCGCACGCACCTTGGCCTCAAGGGGCCTTAACGCCCTATCTTCAAATTCGAACAACATAATTTAAAATTTAAATGTTTTTAGAAGTGAAAATTATACCCGAACCCAAGCAGGACTTAAAATGATTTGCATAAAATCTTCCACCGCTCGACTCTTTTTTATAAAGACTTGGTGGACAAAACAGTTTTTATAGGGATGGGATGACGGGGGCTTTCGCCCTAGCGGCTGAGCTGCAAGTAAGATTTCCGCAATTTTCAACCCCATGTCTACACCCACAGGCAATCGGTAATCACAAATAACATTAGAAGCACGCTGATCCCGCCATTGATATTAAAGAAAGCGATATTAACCCTAGAAAGGTCGTTGGGACGGACTAGCGAATGCTCGTACCCGAGGAGACCGGCCACCAGAACCACTCCGGCAAGATAAAGCCCACCAAGCACCGGGACAAACAAAAGTCCGAGAAGAAACAAAAGCATGGCGCCATGAGAGAGAAAAGCTAACTGCAAGGCGCGCTCGACCCCGAACCGTTGCGGAATAGAATACAACTTATTTTTTGAATCTGACTCAACATCCACACAAGAATAGATGATATCGAGCCCAACCAACCAAAATACCACCGCTGCGCCAAGCACGAGCGACACTAGTGAAATCTCTTCCCGCACCGCCACCCAAGCTCCTACCGGCGCAATGGAAATAGCAAGTCCTAACCACAAATGCGAATACGGCGTGAATCGCTTGGCAAACGAATAACCGAACACGATTACCAACGCCACCGGGGATAAATAAAATGCCAATCGGTTCAACATATAGGCTGCAAGAACGAACAGAGCTGTGGAAGCAACCAAGAAAACCCAGTACTGTCGGAATGTAACTTTCCCTGAAGGCAAGGCTCGGTTTCGAGTGCGCGGATTAAGTCTATCGATCTGCATATCGGCCATGCGGTTGAACGCCATGGCGGCGTTTCTTGCTCCAAACATCGCTACCAAGATCCATAACAACGTTTCCCATTGCGGTAATCCCTCCGTCGCAATAAATGCACTCATTATTGCAAACGGAAGTGCAAAAACTGTGTGCTGAATCTTGATATCGCTGAAAATAATTTTCAATTTACAAGGAAAGTCCATACACAACTCCAAAAACTTCTTTTCACACAAAAAACCAAAGGAATCTTTTTGTATAGAGCGATGTGAAGATACTCTAATGGTTTTTTCTTAGCGCCTTTATGCGAAGCAGGTTATCATAACACTCAAACTCGCATACCACAGCGTTCCATACATGCAAAATTACAAGCGTCTCCTACAGTTACTTCTTCCCTACAAATCGGCCCTGTTTGCGGGCAGTATTTTTTTAATCGCTGCGTCCGCAATGAATCTTGCGATTCCCCTGTTCGTACGCAACCTCGTCGACGTGGTGATGCTCGAGAAAAACCTTGACCAGCTTAACAACATAACCATTGCCATCGGTTTTCTGTTCCTATTGCAACTAATCTGCCAGACCACACACAACTACCTCTTTGACGTCACCGAAAAACGTGTGATCGCAGATTTTCGCAAAAATCTATTTGATCATCTTCATACCATGTCGATAAGTTTTTTCGTCAAACGGCGTACAGGAGAAATCGTGTCGCGCATGACAAACGACGTCACCACCATCGAAAATATCATCACCGACTTGCCCGCAACTGTACTCCAGCAGTCGATCCGGCTTGTGGGTGGGATAATTATTATTACCTACATGAACTGGAAGCTGACGTTCATGATCCTGGTGCTAGCGCCTGTCCTTGTCCTGTTTGCGCGGGTTTTTGGGCGCAAGCTGAAACGACTCTCAACCGAAATTCAAGATAAACTCGCCGTCTCCACGACCATTCTGGAGGAAAATATTTCCTGTTACCAAGTGGTCAAATCCTTCGTACGCGACAAACTGGAATTGGAGCGTTTTTCCAATGCGATCGAAGACAGTTTTCAATCTGCGCGCAGGCGTGTGATCATCTCATCGTTTTTTGGCCCGACGATCGGATTCATCGCGCTCAGCACGTCGCTCATTCTGTTGTGGTATGGCGGACGCGAGGTCATCACCGGTGGAATCAGTCCGGGCGAGTTGATTGCATTCATCCTATACGCAACAATCATCGCTGGTCCGATGGGCAGTTTCGCCCGGATGTACACACGGCTTCAGGAGGGATTAGGAGCGAGCAAGCGCTTGTTCGAACTTCTAGATATGCACGGCGAAGTACGTGATCTACCCGGGGCCCAACCTATGCCCTCGATTGCCGGGCGCGTCGAGTTCGATGGCGTACGGTTCCACTATCGTAAAGAACAGGAAATTTTGAAAGATATTTCCCTTACCATCGAGCCGGGGCAGATGATCGCGCTGGTTGGCCCGAGCGGGGCTGGAAAAAGCACCCTCGTTCAACTTCTACACAGATTTTATGATCCGGTGGGTGGGGAGATCCGGGTCGACGGAATCCCATTAAAAACGGTGAGGCTTTCCAGTTATTGGGATCAAATCGGAATCGTTCCTCAGGAGACGATCCTGTTCGGCGGAACCATCGAGATGAACATAAAATACGCAAGGGAAGGTGTAACTCAAAACGAGGTCATCGAAGCCGCAAAGGCGGCGAACGCCCATACCTTCATCATGGAATGCCCGGAACAGTACCAGACCATCGTGGGTGAAAAAGGGATCCGTCTTTCAGCCGGACAGCGTCAGCGCATCGCCATCGCCCGAGCAATATTAAAGGACCCACGTATTCTCATTCTAGACGAAGCCACGTCGGCGCTCGACAACGAATCGGAGGTTCTAATCCAAGAAGCCTTGGAGCGGCTAATGAAAGATCGCACTTCCCTCGTGATTGCGCATCGGCTGTCCACAACCCACAATGCAAAACAGATTCTCGTGATGGATGAGGGAAGGATTGTTGAGACCGGCACCCATGCAGAGCTGATAAAAAAGGAGGGTCTATACCACAGGCTGTACACCCTGAAAAGCTTAAAGCTGGGAGAAAAAACCAGCCCAATGCAGTCGGAAGACTTGTGACTTGGTGCAATCTATTTGAAATAAAAGCTGTTAAAATATTTTTTTTAAAATTTAAAAAAAAACTTGCTTTATCTCAAAAAGGTCTTATTATTACCCCTAGCGTTTGAGTTAACAGGCTGTTTTTCAGGCAGAAACCTTTATGTGAGGATTTCAGCGAGGGGAGTCGGCTGAAACCCGTCAGATAAGGGTTTTTTTTTCCCTGAAGAATTTCGGAACAGTAGAAACAGTACAAAACACGGGTAAAGCATCGAGCTTTATCACGTTAGCTCTTTGAAAATTGAATAGGCGCCTTACAAAGTTTGTGGGTCCATGAAGTCAAAAAATAAGCAGTATCATCTGTTCAGTTTTTAACTGGAGAGTTTGATCCTGGCTCAGAACGAACGCTGGCGGTGTGCTTAACACA
>CAZVZT010000025.1:10551-11742 GCA_964631515.1 uncultured Nitrospinaceae bacterium | reverse complement strand
TGGCATGGCAGGTAATGGCATGGCAGGTAATGGCATGGCAGGTAATGGCATGGCAGGTAATGGCATGAGTAGTGGTGACCAGGAAGCCCGCCGGTTGCCTTACCGTTCATCCGACAGTTTAAAAGACATTCATTTTGCGTTCGACAGGTACGAATTGGATGACCAGTCAAGAGCAGTCCTGCGGGAGAATGCGACTTACCTAAAGTCTCATCCAGAGTCCAGAGTTGAAATCCAGGGGCATTGCGATGAGCGTGGGACCAACAATTACAATGTCGCCCTCGGCCAACGACGCGCTCATTCGACCAAGTCATACTTGGCCGCCCAAGGAATCGATGATAGCCGGATACATATAGTCAGTTACGGCGAGGAAAAACCCTTCTGCTTTGACAGTAACGAGAATTGCTGGTGGCAGAATCGCCGGGCGCATTTCTTGGTGGCGGAATAAGACGTTTCTTTGTTGATTCCATCAGCTAAGGGTTTTGGATATAATGGCCGCGGCGGGAGAAACTTCCTGCCGTGGCCGTTTGTTTTTTTGCCCGATTTTTTTGGTGGGCCAACTACCTTCAGTTTTTCACCGAAAATAGAGTACATTCCATGACTTTCAGACATCCCGTTATCCTCGTTCTTTGCTTGGTACTGGCAGGTATCCCCGAAAGTGTTTTTGCCATAGACCTCCTAACGGAGAAGGACTTCAGGGCGTTACGTTTCGAGCATAAGAAGATGAACTCCCGCTTGGACCAGGTGATTAACGAAAAATTAAAAGCCCTTCAAAGTTCTCAGGAAAGCTTGCTCAGACAAATCGAAGAAATTAAGAATACCCTTCCAGAGATTCAGGGATCGGTTGAAGTCAATAAATCCGAGACGGTTAAAAGTATTGGCGAGGTCAGTCAAAAACTGGCCGATATAAAGACCTGGCTCAATGACACATTGCTCAATGACGTGCTAATGAAAGAAATTAGAAGACAAGAGGAGGCTGGGGAGAAGTTGAGGGTCAGCTTGACAGCTCAGTTTGGAGAGTTGAAAGGCAAGCTGGCCGAGGATATAGAAGCGTTATCTCAAAATAACGAGCGGTATCTTCTGGATTTTTCCAGAGACAACAATGATCGCCTAGTCAAAATGACGGAGGCGTTGGATACCCAGAACAAGGCGCTCACCGAGACCCAGACTTTTTTTCAAACATTTTTCAAGGGT
>CAZVZT010000025.1:4373-10451 GCA_964631515.1 uncultured Nitrospinaceae bacterium | reverse complement strand
CAAAAAACGGTTGTTGGTTCTCTAAACCAAGTTGTCACCTCCCTGACCCAAATGGACCAAGCGAACCATGACCGCTTGGTTAAAATGAAGAAAGCCCTGGAGGACCAGAACAAGGCGCTCACCGAGACCCAGACTTTTTTTCAAACATTTTTCAAGGGTGAGCTGATTCCCGCCCTCGAACAACAAAACGAGGCAAACCGCAAGGCCCTGCAGGCGGAAATGGTCCGTGCCAATACCGAACAGACAAAGTCCCTGCAGGCGAGCCAAAAAACGGTTGTTGGTTCTCTAAACCAAGTTGTCACCTCCCTGACCCAAATGGGTGGAAAAAACAAGAGCCTGGTTCAAATCCTAGAGAAAGGCATCAAGGCAAATGAAGAGACAAAACTTTTGGCCGAAACGCTTCTGGCGAATATTGTAGAAACCAATAAAAATATCGACCAGAACCGAAAAACGATGGGGGTTCTGCAGGAGATTTTGAATCAGCGTCTAACAAGTGCGGCTCAAGAACAGGCATCTGGGGAGGCCCGGGTGACAAGGGCAGTACAAAAGAACACGGAGTTGATCAACAATAACCTGAAGGTCGCCGATGAAAAAATCAATCGCTTGGCAGCAACCCTGAAAACCCTTGAGGCGCAAAAAATAGAAACCGATTCGGCGTTAAATACGTTATTGAATACCTTGAAAGAGGACCTCGGACATGTGCAGGCATCCAACCAGACCGCGGATCCGAAACTGAACATTCTGATCGATGCATCCCAGCAGATTGCTGCACAATCCTCCCAGATACAATTGGGTCTTCAGGAGTCTGTCAAGGGAGTAGGTGCTAGCCAGGCCAAGGTGGATCTGGCCAACCAGAAACTGGCTAAGTTGATCGAGATTTTAAAAACTATTGCCGCCGAGCAGGAAAAGGCACAGCAGGTCCTGAAGGGGCAGGGGAAGGTGCTGAATACGCAACAGGCAATAAAGAAAGCTCTGGTCGATCTGAAGAATAAGGCCAATGTCAATATTTCTCGCAACAATGCTATCCTCAAGAAAATAGGAAAGTAGAGCGCAGGCATCGCACCCGCCCTGCCAGTTCCTTGAGTTTCTATCGAACGATTCTGCCCCGTTTCCCTTGTTGACCCTCTCCTGTTTTCTTTGATAGGGTTCTCCGGCAAGATCATTAAGGAGGCCCCTACTTTGCTGGCAGAGTTTCCTTTTCACTTCATTTAGATTCCTCCAAATTCAAACATATGGTCAAAACCGTTACAGAGTACGTTTGCCAAGGCTGTGGTCACCGCGCTCCAAAATGGCTGGGGAAATGCCCCGAATGTGACGCTTGGAATACCCTGATTGAGGAGAGGGTCAAGGAGATAGGATCGAACCGCAAGGTGCGGGGGAATACCGGAACGGACCACGCGTCCGTTCAGCCCGTCACCGGAGTCGAAGCACTTCCCCAGAACCGTCTAATCACCGGAATCGGCGAATTTGATCGTACTCTTGGGGGGGGGCTGGTGGAAGGATCTCTTGTGCTCATTGGGGGCGACCCGGGTATCGGCAAATCAACCCTGCTTCTTCAAAGCGTGGGGCGAATGGCGCAGTCAGGAGGCCGGGTTCTGTACGTTTCAGGTGAAGAGTCTCCAGCCCAGATCAAGCTTCGCGCCGAGCGCTTGGGGGCGCTTTCTGATAATTTACTGATTTGTTCGGAAACTTGTATTGAAGATGTGCTTCGAATTGTTGATCGAGTTGAGCCTCGTGTTTTGGTTTTGGATTCTGTTCAAACTTTTTTTACCGCTGACTTGCAGTCTGTTCCCGGTAGTATCGGGCAGGTGCGCGAGGTGGCGTTTAAAATTTTTCAAGATATTAAGAAACGTTCCATGCCGGCTCTGCTCATTGGTCACATCACTAAGGATGGAGCGATTGCGGGCCCAAAATCCTTGGAGCACATTGTTGATACGGTGATATACTTCGAAGGCGAAAAGGGACATTCGTACCGGATACTGAGAACAATCAAAAACCGTTTTGGTTCTACGCCGGAGATCGGGGTCTTCGAAATGTTGCCTGAAGGCTTGGCCGAAGTAGAGAACCCCTCCGACATTTTCTTGGCCGAGCGACCCACCGACTCGCCCGGATCGGTCATCGTGTCCAGTATGGAGGGAACGCGCCCGCTTCTGGTAGAGGTGCAGGCGCTGGTGAGCTCGTCTTCTTCCATCGGTATGCCCCGGCGGATGGCCGCTGGATTTGACCAAAATAGGATGTCCCTGCTCATCGCCATCATGGAGAAACGGCTCGGACTGAATTTGCAGGGCGAGGATATTTTCGTGAACGTTGCGGGCGGGCTCAAAGTATCGGAGCCCGCGGTGGATATGGGGGTGGCTGCGGCCATCGCGGGAAGTTTCAGGAACCAAGCCATCGATCGGCACACGGTCCTGATCGGCGAAGTGGGGCTGACCGGCGAAGTGCGGTCGGTCATGCAGTTGGAAGCAAGGCTCGCCGAAGTGGAGCGATTGGGATTTAAACGGTGCGTCGTTCCGCAGTCTGTTCAAAAGGATAAGCTCCTCAAGAAACAAGGCTCCATGAACTTGGTTCTGGTCAAGACCCTCTCTGACGCATTCGATGCGGTGTTTTAACCTCAACCACCGATAAACGATGAAAGTTGGCGCAATCATACCGGCGGCCGGCCGTGGTACGCGGATCGGCGCAGCGGTTCCGAAACAGTTTCTTAAACTTAGAGGGAAACCTCTGCTCCACCATACACTCAAGGTGTTCGAGGCGTGTGAAGCCATCGATTTTGTCGTTCTGGTAATGCCGCAAGCCGAGGTTGATGAATTTGGGGAGGAGTGGCTGAACGGATACGAGGTGGTTCGCAAGGTTGTTGCTGGGGGCGAACGACGTCAGGACTCGGTATTTAACGGGTTCCAAGCCCTTGAAGAGGGAACGGACATCGTAGTTGTTCATGATGGGGTGCGTCCATTCACCACGGCGGAGATGATTGTAGAAACGGTTGAGGCGGCTGATAAGTACGCTGCGGCCATCACGGCGGTTCCCGTCAGCGATACTATCAAGACAGGTGCCGATGGATTTGTGGAACGCACGGTTTCCCGCGATGGATTGTGGCGGGTGCAGACTCCACAGGCGTTTCGATACGAATTGTTTCAAAAGGCGTTCGAAAAGGCGGCAGCTGATTCTTATTACGGCACCGATGAAGGAGCATTAATCGAATACCTCGGCGAGCGGGTAAAAATCGTACCCGGATCAGAATTGAACATCAAGATCACCCGAAATGAGGACCTTATTTTGGGTGAGAACCTTCTCGACAGGGCGAAATAATTTTCCCGGTTCAAAATATTAAAGGCCTACGAAAACTCACCGCATTTAAAGAGCAACGGGTGGATACCAAAACGCATTCCGGCGATCTTTGTGTCAGATTGCAAACCAACTTCAGAAGTGCCGATGCTTCACGGAGACTTTAGTGGCTGACTCTAAGAATCAAGTGGTGTTTATCGAGCCGGAGGGAGGGGAGTCGTTCGTCCTAAAGGGGGTCCAGATCGATCAACTCTTATCTAGAGAAGCCTGCGGACGGTTCTCAGCCTATGTTGTGAAGATGGGGGCGAAACAGGTCAAAAAGCCCGGCTTTCATAAAAAAGGGGAAGAGTTGTACTACGTCATCTCGGGAAGTGGCAGGGCCAATCTGGGTGGAAGAAATTATGTGCTGAAACCGGGATGCTTCTTCCGGGTGCCTCCCGGTACCGTGCACGGATTCACTACCGCCGACGAACCGCTTCACATGCTCAACTTCCACAGTCCACCCGTATTTTCGGATCACGACACCTATTTTGCTGAATGATTCTCATTCAGCCTACCCATCGATATCCAAGTAAAGGTTGACCCCGTCAATGTGGCTGGATCGAAGCAGTTCTGCCTTCACTTCCCCGAGTGTCATTTCGATTTCGGCAATGGTTTTCGTTTTATCCGTTCGCAGGTAAATGTCGACGATATTTTTCCCTTTGAGGTGGTGCATCCCTATCCTAGTTTTTTCGAATAAGTCGTTCGTTTTGGCGAGGACGGGATCGACTAATACCTTGAGGTCTTCGCGCGAAATGTAGGAGAGCGATTCCATGTCACTGTCGTCAAAGGCATCGACATGCACTAGGACGTCCTGCATGTTGGGGTAAGCTTTGATCAGTTTTCGCCGTACCCGTTCGGCGACTTCGTGGCCTTCAGTCACCGTCAGATCGCACCTCACCTGGATGTGAACGTCCATGAGAACTTCTCCGCCGACCCTGCGGGTGCGCAGATCGTGCGATTTAATGACACCCGAGATATTTTCGATAATGGCTTGGATTTCGAGGGTTTGCTTTTCGCTCAATGCGGTGTCCATCAGGTCGCGGAATCCGCCCAAAGTGATTTCATAACCCACCTTCATAACCATGAGCGCGACCATCACCGCAGCGATGGGGTCGAGCATGGGAAAGCCGCTCATGGCTCCTACTATGCCAACCAGTGCAGCGATTGAAGAGATGGAATCGGACCTGTGATGCCACGCGTTGGCGATGATGGTAGGGCTGTTTGTTTTTTTTCCGACCGAGCATGTGTAACGGAACAGCCATTCGTTGCTCAGGACCGAAATTAATGCTATCCCGGCGGCGATGGCGTTGGGGGTTTTTGTAGAACCCTCCTCGATGATGTTCCAGGCCTCGTAGGCCAGCCCGATTCCAGCCGCGATGATCAAGAGCCCGACTACTGTAGATCCGAGGGTTTCGGCGCGGCCATGTCCGTAAGGATGATCCGCGTCTCTTGGTTTCTGCCCCACCTTGTACGTGAACAGAACGATGGCATCGGTCATCAGATCGGAAATGGAATGGACCGCGTCCGCGACCATAGCGGTGCTGTTTCCGACGACGCCTCCAAAAAATTTAATGATCGCAAGAAAGAAGTTTGCCGCCGCGCCCACCAGTGTCGCTTTGATTCCCGGATTCATTTTTGTGGGTGAGGCCATTGTAGATTCACTCAGGGTTTGGGCTTCGATTTACTTTCCGGATAGTTTTGCTTCTGGCCCCGTTCACCAGATACTCTAAAATTTTAACATTGGCTGCGGGAAAAGGGTACGCGCTCAACCTGCTGGGGGGAACCCATTTCCACTGTTTGCATCCGGTTGGATGCAGACGCCCTTTGTTCAGGCAGCAACGAAATACGTGGAGGATTACGCGGAACCGAGTGTAAGAGTGCTTGACCGTCATAATTTTTTTTAGACGAGTGGCGCCGACCCCCAATTCTTCCCTGATTTCTCGTTTCAGGCATTCTTCAGGTGTTTCGCCTATTTCCAGTTTGCCGCCAGGGAATTCCCAGAGCCCTCCCATCAAACCGCCCTCCATCCGCTGCTGGATGTAGGTCTTGCCATTCTTTAGGATGACTGCTGCACTCACCTCGATTTTTTTTATCTGGACCCGACGCCTGGCAGGCGGAAAGCGTTCGACATCTCCCTCAAGTGCTGCTTTGCAGGAGGTGCGCAGTGGACACTCAAGGCATGCTGGGGACTTTGGTGTGCAGACGGTTGCCCCCAACTCCATGAGGGACTGGTTGAAATCTCCCACCCTGCGTACGGGAAGCAAGTTTTCTACAACCTGCCACAGGTGTTTTTCCGAGGCGGCGGTAGTTCCGTTTTCGTTGAGACGAAACAGGCGGGAGACGACCCGCTTCACGTTGCCATCGAGGACGGGTGCTTTGAGCCCGAATGCGATACTGGCAATGGCACCCGCCGTGTATCGTCCAACGCCGGGAAGGCCTAAGAGACCCTCCACCGTATCGGGGATGCGTCCGCCCATTTCCTTTACAACGATCCCGGCGGCTTTCCTGAGATTACGTGCGCGGGAGTAGTAACCAAGCCCTTCCCAGAGTTTTAAAACTTTCTGCTCTTGGGCTGATGCCAATTTCTCGACCGTTGGGAACGTCTTCACCCAGTTTGTGTAGTAGGGGAGGACCGTTTTTACCTGCGTCTGCTGGAGCATGATCTCTGAGACCCAGATGTGGTAAGGATCGTCTGTTTCTCTCCACGGCAGGTCGCGCTTTGTTTTGTCGTACCAGGTGAGAAGTTTCTTT
>CAZVZT010000025.1:0-4273 GCA_964631515.1 uncultured Nitrospinaceae bacterium | reverse complement strand
CGAGTGGTCCGGTCAAACACCGGTAGTTTCTTTGCTCCAGATCTGTTTATGGAGCTGGGTCTGCAGGCGGACGGGAAGGTTGTCCTCGAGAATCCATTCTGTCAGGTCTTTCAGGTTGAGTTTATCTGAGACAGGTGAGAACAGGACGTGTGATTTCTTATGGAGTTCGTGTTTTTTGAGAACCGACCGGCTCCATTCATAGTCGGCACGGTCGGCGATGACGAACTTGATTTCGTCGACTGGGGAGAGATGATTCAGGTTACCCCAGTGGTTTTTATCTACTTCTCCGCTTCCGGGACATTTGAGATCGATGATTTTAATGACTGGAGAAGGCACATCGGCGACGGAGAGCGAACCGCTGGTCTCCAGCATAACGCGGAAATTCTCTTTAAGAAGCGCGTCCATGAGAGTGAAGACCTCTTTTTGCTGCAGAGGTTCTCCGCCAGTGACTTCTACCAGCCCAATACCGAAGGATTGAACTTTCCCTACAACGTCTTGGACTGACATTTTTCTGCCGCCGCGGAAAGCGTGGGCCGTGTCACACCATACGCAACGCAGGTTGCATCCGGTCAAGCGCACGAACACGCAGGGTAGACCTGTATGCGAAGACTCTCCCTGAATACTCTTGTAAATTTCTGTGACTTCCAGCATGAATCAATTCTACACTGTATGGGTTCCCTTTTTAAAGACTCGTGTCCACAGGGCGGGCCGTCGAAGCCGAGAAACTTGGTTTTCGGTTGAGCTGTCGAATTGATGTTGGAGACCCTCCTGTTTCCAGGACCTTGGGTGCCGGCGATTGGATTGAGAAAGTTCTCGCGGAAACGAGGGGTAAAATTTTCGTGGGATCAGGTAAGTTTTTCCTTTAGAATCAGCCTTTTTACTTCGATGCAGGAACCTTGTAGAGGTAGGAGCTAAATGAAACCCATTGTAACCGTGAGCAATATTTTTCCTCAAGTGGCCCTTGACCGGTTGGACCCTGAATGTCAATTGAGAACGAATGAGTCGGGAAAAAGCCCGACGGCGGAGGACCTTGGTCGGATGGCTGCGGAAAGCGAAGCCGTCATCACTTATTTATCGGATAAAATTGACAGGAGTATTATCGACCGAGGGGCCAAGCTGAAAATCATCGCCAACTACGGGGCTGGATTCAACAATATCGATGTAAATTATGCGCGAGTTAAGGGCGTCTGGGTTACCAACACCCCGGGGGTTCTGCACGAGACAACAGCAGATCTCACTTGGGCGATGATCCTTGGTGCGGCGCGCCGGATCGTTCCGGCGGACCGTTTCACACGGGAGGGGAAATTCCACGGCTGGGGTGCAAAAATGTTTCTCGGTGGTGACGTTTACGGTAAAACCTTGGGGATTGTCGGGTGCGGCGAGATTGGTAGGGCGGTGGCACAGAGAGCCTTTGGGTTTAGTATGAGGGTTCTTTACCACCAGAGAAACCGCCTGCCTCAGTCTGAGGAGAAGCGGCTAGGTGCCGAGTTTGTATCCCTGAAGCAACTGTTGCAAGAATCCGATTTCATCACTCTCCATGTACCGTTGACCGAAGAAACGAAATACATGATCGGGAAAGAGGAAATCGAGCTCATGAAACCGACCGCCTGTTTCATTCACACGGCTCGTGGTAAAGTGGTGGATGACAAAGCATTGGTCGAAGCGCTCAGGGAAAGGCGGATAGCAGGCGCGGCTCTCGATGTGTACGAAAATGAGCCGGAATTGACCGATGGTATGACCAAACTGGATAACCTCCTCCTGTTACCCCACATTGGGAGTGCCAGCGTAGAGACCCGCGACCGCATGGCCTTGCTGGTTGCAGAAAACGTCCTCGACGCACTTGCTGGCAATACGCCGCGCAACCTGGTGCCGGGCTGGTAGCCCCCCCCCCATTTTTTTGGGGGGACCCGAGATAGATTTTTTTGGGAGATGTTATTTAATTCTTTTCTAGTTCCCTGGGGTCGGGGTTGAGACGGGCTACAAGTTCCTTAACGTTGACCCTAAGCTGAGCCAGGGTGAGCTCTGCCTCGCTTCTCAGTGAATCCCCGGTAGCGGTTTTTGCTTTAGGACCAATCCCTGAGACCTGTTTGCGGATTGCATCGAGCTGGTCTTCCAGCCCTTTGCTCCGTTTCTCACTAAAACTTTTTGATAGTGCTCCTTTGAGTCCGCCCCCATCAAAGTATTTAGTGATGGCCATCAGCATGCGCTTGCGCGAGATATATTTTTTTCCGTTTTCCCAGTCTTTGATCGCCCGCATCATTTCGACTTCGATGTTATCCACAAGGGCGTTATAGTCAGTGGGATCCACCATGTCATGGATTTCCCCAGGAACAGAAGCCGATTTGATGTTGAAGTCGAAAGTCTTGTCCTCCCCGGTGAGGTCGGCCGATTCCATGTTGGCCTCCACGTCGGAAGGGGCCAGATGTGGTGCCCACGCCTGCAGGATGTACCCGGCACTTTTGACGTCTTTAAACTCGTAGCTTCCCGCCGCTACGTCAGGTTGGGTGTAATAGCCGTTAGGAATAACGAAAATCGTCCCCACCATGTCCTTGTGCAAGTTGCAGCGCAGGACGACGGGGCCGGGGCGGGTGAAGTGGATACCCTTTCCGGAGCCTGCAGCCATAGCCCCGAGGTTAAACTGGTTGTTCAGCGACTTGGAATAGATATTGTGGACTTCCATGTCCTGGTTGATGAACGTCACTGTGGACCCAACTGGAATTATTGAGTGCTTCGGCGCAAACTTAATGTCGCTTTGACTGATAGTGACTTCGAGCGTTTTCTGGTTAGGTGCCTTCATTTTTGTTTTTGTTTCCAGGAAGACGACTGCATTAGGCCCGGGAGGCTTGCCATTGATCAGCATGTTTCCCTTGATGCTGGTAGTCTCTTTTTTATTTTTGGATCCTTCCATTTTATGGTCAGACCCTTCCGATTTTGTCTCCTCGACCTTCGTTTCTTCGACTGCAGATTCTTCGCGGACGGACGTGTCGGCTTTGGCTTCCTCGGCGACCGGTTCAGGTTTTTTCTTCTCCTCCTTTTTGGGGGCGGAGGGATTATAGCGTCCCAGTGCGGTCAGGAACTGGATGACGAAGGGTTTTTCGAATTGTTCCCGGTCGATCTCGATGGCCTTTTCAAAATGCGGCGCAGCTTCTTCGAATTTCTTTTGCAGGCTGAGCGCGATGCCTAGATCAAAATGGCCCCACCCAAAAGCGGGCTGGAGTTTAATCACCTTTCTCAGATATTTCACTTCCTCGGCATACTTATTTTGTTGCCCATAGGTTTTTCCGAGGTAATACCAACCCATGAAGTAGTTTGGGTTAAGCTCGACGGTTTTTTTGAACAGCTCGATGGCTTCTTTGATGGCTTTTTCGCGAAAGCGGGAGACGCCCCAATTAAAAACAATTTCCTCATCATTTGGGGCTAGCTCGACTGCCTTGGCGAAATTACGGTTGGCGCCCTTATACTTCTCCTGCACCCTGAGGGCCGTACCCCAGAGGGCGAATACTTCCGGTGAGTCTGGGCTGGACTGGGTAGCCTTTTTGAACTCCATATCAGCGCTGTTGTACTTGCCTTCCTCGATGAGTTGCATACCTTTCTGGAGATGCTCCAGCGTTTTTTTGGGGAGCTGACCTTTCGGTGGATTGAGTTCCGGAGTGGGGTCTGTCATATCAGCGAGTTCAGGCCGGCTGGCATCGGCGAAGCGCTCCAGAGCAGGTTCCGGCTGGGTATCAGTGGAATCCTCTAAAGAAACGGAAGTTTTATTGAATTCGCTGTAAGGTTCGAGTTTGGTCTCAGGCGTTGAAAGTTGCATCAGCGACCACAATCCGACCAGAACTACGGCGGCCCAGAATATAGGGGGGACGACACGTTTGAATAGATTGGATGCGGTTACGGGATGACTCGGGTTTTCCTTGGAAGACTGTGTATTTTTCTTTTTCATAAGGGGTAAGAGAAATTTATAAAATGATTAGAACGACTACGGAAGGCGCTACTGTTTGCTAAGCCGCCTGTTACAATTCGGATCTCAACCTGGGTGGACGGAGTTTGAAAACATCCTTGTTTGGGAAATCATCTACAGTTACAGGTTTTTGTAGATCGGCAAGCGGTTTTCCAACGATCTTGGGTGCAAACGAGGAGAACTTATGTTGGGTCTTCTGGGAGCCACACCCGGAACACTTGGTTTCTGCCTTATTCGCATCGGCTGACTGGAGCAGGGTGAACTCCTTCTGGCAGTCTTCACAGAAATACTCATACAGCGGCATGGGACCTTCCTCGA